>NZ_JAFAVV010000965.1 GCF_019242285.1 Bradyrhizobium sp. | reverse complement strand
ATCGGTCGAAGTAAAAGCGGGAAGGAAACATCATGATCTATGAGCTCAGAACCTACACGGTAAAACCCGGCACAGTCGGCGACATGGTCAAGGCCGCGAGCACGGTGTCGCGCGACATCCGCGGCGATCGTTTCGGCAAACTCGAAGGCTATTGGTGGACCGAGATCGGCCCGCTCAATCAGGTCCTTCACATGTGGAGCTTCGGCGATCTCAACGAGCGAACGAGATTGCGCGCCGAGCTGTTCGAGAACGCGCGCTGGAGCGGCGAATACATTCCGTTGATCCGACCGCTCCTGGTCCGCCAGGAGGTGCGCCTGATGAACGCCATCCGGCCGCCGGTCGCGCCGGCCTCGACCGGCAACATCTACGAGCTCCGCAATTATCGCGCGAGGCCGCTCGGCGGGGTTCAGCAATGGGCCGACGCCTTCACCGCGGCACTGCCGGCCCGCGAGAAATATTCAAGGATGGTCGGCCTCTGGCGCACCGAGGCCGCCCAGCCGAACGAGGTCTGCCACATCTGGGCCTATCCTAGTCTCAACGCCCGCGCCGAGGCACGCGCCAACGCAGAGAAGGATCCGGTGTGGCGCGAATTCCTGGGCAGGGGACCGTCGTTCCTGGAGGAGATGCATTCGATCATCATGCTGCCTGCGCCGCATTCGCCGTTGCTATAGCGGGGATGTCTTCGAGACGGACCACTTGCGGCGGCTTCTGACGAAATGAAGCACGCGGCGGGCGGCGTGGTGGGCGGCTTGCCGCGCGAGCAGCATCCCGTGGATCAGCGCCACGACCGGATCGTTCCGACGCAGCGGGATCAGCATGTCGGCGATGGCAAGACGGCCGCGCCAGATCGGGTTGATCATGGGATGATCGGGTGCCGCGGTGGAATCAGCCGATGTGATCGCGGGATCGGCGCAGAGATGCCGGGTCAGCTCGAGCGTGAGCTGAACGCCCGGCGAATATCTTGCAAACCGCTCGTCGACGCCGAGCTTGAAGAAGAACGCGCGATCCTGATGTCGCAGCACGATGCCCGCCGCGACAGGGATATCGCCGGCGCGCAGGGTCACGATCTCGCACCGGCCGGCCTCGCTCAGCGCCCGCGTGGCGCGACGGATGAAGGCTGCATCGCCCGGAACCTGCGCCAGTGCGGTGCCGTGCTTGCCCTTCCAGCCGCTCGCTTCGAGGCTCAGGAATATCTCCAGCGCGTCCGCGACCTCGCGCGGCGTGCGCGCCACCTCGAAGCTGACCTCGCCATGCTCGGCGAGCCGATGCCGCTGGCGGCGCAATTCCTTCAGCTTCTTCGCGCCCAGCGCCTCGCGCAGCAGCGTGTCGGCATCGCGGCTCGCATCGAGACAGGCGCGGTCGTGCCATCGCAGCACGCGCGGGCGCAAGTCTTCTCGGCGCAAGGTTTTGGTCAACGCCGCGACCGTCGGCCCATCCAGCGCGACCTCGCGCAGCACGAGCGCCCTCGCGCCTGCGTGTCGTGACGCCCGCAGCAATTCGCTGGCTGCATCCTGCGCCTCGTCGCTGTCGAGCAGCGGGGTGCACAGCGTGCCATAGGGATGCGCGCTCACCAGGGCGGGGAGAGCAATCCCGAAGGCCCGCCACAGCGGCACGACCGGCATCAGGCCGATCAGCCGCGACGGCGCGCCCTGCCAGGCGGCCAGCGCCATCGATCCGGTGCGGCCGGGCGCAAAGGCGTTCACCGCCAGCTCCCAGTCGGCGAGGTAATAGGCATTGGGTTCGGCGGCGCGGTCGCAAAGCTCGCGCCACAAGGGTAGAGGAACGGCTTCGAGCGGGATCAGCGGCCGGCCGGCCGAGGCGGCCGGTCGGGCATCCGGTCCGGACGGCCCATGCGTTGCCGAAATATCCACGATGTCGGCCACGACCGCGATCCCCGCCTGCGCACGACGCACGCGCGCGGCTTCCTCGACCGCACGCTTGCGGAAGCTAGCGGAGAGACCGCAAGATATCGTTGGCCCGCGCCGGCAATTCGACCGGTAGTGTTAACGCTCCGTTCAGCATCGGCAGCGTTTACCGCGTCAGGGCCACGTCCTTGAACGCGCCCAGCAGCGGCTTCTCGAGTTTGCCTTTCATGCCGTGGAGGATCTCGTAGGCCTTCTCGCGCGGCATGATCGGCTTGTAGGTGCGATATTCGATCAGCGCGGCGAAGATGTCGGAGATCGTCAGGATGCGGACGAGATCGCCGATGCTCTCCGCGCAGAGGCCGTCGGGATAGCCCGAGCCGTCGAGATATTCATGATGATGCCGGACCGCATCGAGAATCTCCGGCGTGATGCCCGGATTGTCCTTCAGCGCATCGAACCCTGCGCCGGGATGCGTTTCGACCAGCGCGCGTTCCTCGTCATCGAGGCGTCCCGGCTTGTCGAGGATCGTCAGCGGAATCCTGGCCTTGCCGATGTCGTGAAACATCGCGGCCATGTAGAGCCGCTCGAGATCCACTTTCGGCACGCCGAGGCTCAAGCCGAAATCGACCGTGACGCCGGTGACCAGCAGGCAGTGCTGGTAGGTGCCTTCGTGATGGCGGCGAACCGTCGCCAGCCAGTCGGAAAGCCCATTCTCCTCGACGCTTTCGGCAATCTTGCGGCCGGCGTTCTGTATGCCCTCGACGTCGATGGTCGTGCCGCTCAAGACCGACTCGAACATCGAGGCGATGCAGGCAGCGCCCGCGGACGCCGCTTCCCGTCCGTTGGCCAGCGAGATGTCGGGCGCAACCGTGGGCGCCTTGGTGTCGGCGAGCTTCGCGAGCAGCTTGGCGGGATTGACCGGGCTGGAGAGAACCGCGGTCGCGCCCAGCGCATAGGCCTGCACGGTCGACAGCCGCGACTTCTGATCGATCAGGAAGATGCGCTTGGGGATGCGGTTCAGTTTCTTCGACATTCCCTTCAGCACGGCGATGTTGTCGACGTCACGCAGGTCGGCCGCGACCACGATGGCGTCGATGTTCCGGCCGCCAAGCGCGGCTTCGCGCAGCAATTCTGATTTCAGCGGATAGCGCTTGCCGACGATCCCGCGCAGCGCGGAAAGCTTGGCTACGGTGTCGCCGACCAGATGAACGCCCATCAGAAAACAGATCCCCACCATCGCATGCATGCGATATCGAGCGCATCGTCCGGGCAATTCGTTAAATTTGCGCGTCGGCGATGAGGACTCGACGGACGACGCCGCGCGCCGAGAATGGTATTTCGCTCTTGACGCCATGTCGGTCGACTGAACGCGCATGCAGGACGCGCAGCATTTGCAGCATCATTTTACCGGCAATTGCTTGCATGGCGAGCTGGTCCGTGAAGATTGCGTTGTATCGATGGTGCAACCGGTCTCCGTATTTCACCGGACTTCTCGTTTTGCTGGCTTGCTCCGCATGAATGCATGGCCTCGCGTCGCGCCCGTCGGTACTTCGACGCGATGCAAATGATTGCACTTTCCCTGATCGGGGCAGGGCAGGAGTTCGAACGGTCCGTCAGATCGGCTCGTAGCGTTCCGAATCGCAATTGTCGCCGGCGTCGGCACGCTGGCGGTCCATGATCTGGCCGTCGTTGATCGAGATTCGATACGTCTGCACGCCGAGCGGCTTGCCGGTCGCCGAGGTCAGCTCGGCGCGAACGCAGGCCGTCCAGCCGGTGCCGCGCACCTCGTGATGCGGCGGCGACACCTGCACGTTGCGCGGATAAGAGGTGTTGACGAACACGCCGTCGAGCCTGTCGTGCACGAGCTGCTTGACGTCCGGCGGCAGCTCCGGCGGCGGGTCGCTGGCCTGCGCCCGCATGAAGGCCGGCAGCGGCGCATGGCTGTCGGCGGCGCATGCCGCAAGTAACAGCACACCGCTTACCGCCGACATGAAGATATGAACAGTGCCCCGCATCACACTCGATACTAGGCGGCAACGGTAAACAAGGCGCGGATGAAACTGGACCACGCCGCGTGCTTCCGATCAAGAATTGCTGATCGGCCAGCAATACAAGGAAACAATCGAACCCGCCGGCGAACCGGGACGTCCAACGACCAAGTTTTTGATTGGGGAGATGGTTCATGTTTCGTCAACTCTGTTGCTCCGCGCTGCTTTTGAGCGCGACGCTCGCGGGTTCTCAGGCCGCGCATGCCGAGAACCGCCTGGCCCTGGTGATCGGCGAATCGGCCTACCGTTCCGTCGCGCCTTTGCCGAATCCCGCCAATGACGCCAAGGCCGTGGCCAAGCTGCTCGCCGATTCCGGCTTCGAGGTGACCTCGGCCGCCGACCTGTCGCGCGAGGACATGAACCGTGAGGTCAGCGACTTTGCCGTCCGGATCGCCGGCAAGGGCGCGGATACGGTGGCGCTGGTGTTCTATGCTGGCCACGGCGTGCAGATCGACGGCGAGAACTACCTGGTGCCGGTCGATGTCGATCCGAAGCGCGAAGCCGACATTCCGCTGCAGGCCGTTCGCCTCAACGACGTGCTGAACACGCTGAATTCGGTGCCGAGCCGGATGCGCATCCTCTTGCTCGACGCCTGCCGCAACAATCCGTTCCCCGCGATCAACCAGACCGCCGGCCACGGTCTCGCGCTGGTCGACACCAAGAGCGGCGCGCCCGGCACGTTCCTGTCGTACTCGACCTCGCCGGGGGCGGAGGCCGAGGACGGCAACGGCACCGACAGCCCGTATACGACGGCGCTGTTGAAGGCTGCGCGCGAGCCGGGTCTGCCGATCGAGCAGGCCTTCAAGCGCGTCCGCGTCGACGTCAACAAGGCGACCGAGGGACGTCAGACGCCGTGGGACTCCTCGTCGCTGACCGAGGATTTCAGGTTCATTCCGGCCACCGACGTCAGCGCGGCGAACGCCGGTCCGATGCCGGTGCAGGCCAAGCGCGGTGTCGACGAATGGAAGCGGAGCCTGAAAGGCCAGCCGGTCGAGGTCGCTCATGAGATGATCGTCGCCGACGGCACGCTGGAAGCCTATCAGGCGTTCGTCGTGCTGTTCACGCAAGGGCCTTTGGCTGCCGAAGCCCGCACGTGGCTCGATCTGCACGTGAAGATGGTGGCCTGGGATGAAGCCGTGCTGGTCAACACCGCGGCAAGCTATCAGTCCTTCCTCGCCAAGTATCCCGACAGTGACTTGACCGCGACCGCCAGCAAGCTGATCGAGCGGCTGCGCTACCGGCCGAATGTGCTGCCCGTGGTTGCGGCGGCGTACACGCCGCCGGCCCAGCCGACCTCGCTTGGTCCGTGCACCGCGCCGTCGACGCCACAGCCCCTGTCGGTGCCGGTGAAGAAGGTCGACCTCGCGCCGTCAGCGCCGCCCGCCGTGACGGCCAAGGGCGACAAGCCGTCGCGCGGCAAGCGCAAGGTCGCAACGTCCGGGCCGCGTGATCCGGAGCCGCCGGCGCGCGGCGCGGTCGACCCGTCCTATCCGGACGACCTGCCGCCGCCCGTGATCTACCATCGGCCGCCGATGCTCGGCTATCCCGGGCCCGTGCGCATGGGATTGGGCGGCATGGGTTTCCGCGGCGGCATGGGCATGGGCGTGGGCGTCGGTGGCGGCTTCCGCCGCTACTGATCCGGGCGTCCAATGCGGAAATGGGGGCCGGCTCTCGGAGCCGGCCTTGTTGCTTTCCGAAACCATTAAATTGCGGAAAGCCCGCGCGATAACCTTTGCCGGCACCCGTTTGCGTCATAACCTCGCGGCGGACGATGGCGGGGAGGGTGATGGCGATGAGGATCCTGGTGATGGCAGCGGTCTTGCTCGCAATGCTGGCGACGCCGGTGGCGGCGCAGATGGGCAAGCGGCACGGCGGGGGCGGCGGCGAGCCGAAGTCCGAGCAGAAGCCGAAGGTCGATGAGAGGGCCTATCAGGACGCGCTCAAGCGCATCCCGGAGCCGAAGGAGAAATACGACCCCTGGGCCGTGACCAAGACTCCGCAGCAGAAATGATCCGACGCCGGGCCGTGATCAACTCGCAATCCCGGCAACCGCGGCCTTGAAGCGGCGGCTGCCGGCAATGGTTTCGCCGGTGTCGAGCCGCAATTCAAAGTCACCGGAGCTGCGCCATTCCAGCGCCACGATCCGCCGCGGATTGACCAGCCGGCTGCGATGCACGCGGACGAAACCGAACGGCGTCAGCCGCTCTTCCTGGGTCTGCAGCGTGGCTCGAACCAGATGAGTGCGGCCGCCGACCAGCCGGAATTCAACATAATTGCCCGCCGAGCCGACCCAAACGATCTCGTTCGGGTTGGCCAGGATGGAGAGCCGGCCGTCGCGGAGCCAAAGTTCGGGAGCGGCGGCGGGAGCGTCACAGGCAACGTCCGTCTCGATCGAAGCGGTTCGGGCCGGTGTCGCAGTCGGACGCTCGGCCAACCAAAAGACCACGGCGATGGCGGCATAGGCGAATACATCCTTGCGAAACTCGTAGAGCGCCTCTTGCGCCCAGGGATATGAGTAGGCGAAGCCGGAGCCGCGATAGGCGAGCTCGCGAAGCAGGCCCATTCCGGCAATGTGCAGCGCCGAATAGGTCACCAGCAGCGCTGCGTTCCCGAACACGGCGTGGAGTAGCCGGTGCGTGCCGCCCCGAATCAAGATGGCTCCGTAGCGCGCCAGCGGCGTCAGCGCGGCGACGACAATGCCGCTGGTCAATTCCCACAGCGCAGGTTCCCAGAGATTGTGGGGTGCACCCAGTCGCCACGAAATGTCGCGGGCATTGGAGAAGGTGTTCACCGTGCAGGAGATCGCGATCAGAATCGTGACAATGGCATAAACGGCCACCGCCGACAGACGCACCTTGTCACCGCCCGTCAGCTCAGCCATGCCGCTCGGGCTCGCCGCAGACGCTTCGTCCCTCCCGCGCAACCATTCATCCCGCCGAGGCTGGACGGGCGGGTGCCGTGCCGGTTGGATCACTGAGCGAAGCATGGCAGGGAGCACGGCGAGGTGAGTTGATGGACATGAACAGCCTATCTCGGGTCCGCGCTCTGGAAAAGCTGATCAGGCGGCCTGTCACGCGCTTTGGCCAACTGCCTCAAATCCCCGTGATATTCATGGCACTCGCCATTGCGTTCGCGGGACCGGCCAGAGCCTGGGACCATTGGGGCGGCGACCAGGGCGGGACGCGGTTTTCCAACCTTGCCCAGATCACGCCGGCCAATGTCGATCATCTGGTGCGCGCCTGGCAGTTCCAAACCGGCGACCTCGCGAACCGTCCCGCTGCCGTGATGGCGCGGACCAAGTTCGAGGCAACCCCGCTGCTGGTCGAGGACAGCCTGATCCTCTGCTCGCCCTTCAACGAGGTCGTCGCGCTCGATCCCGGCACGGGCGAGCAGAAGTGGCGCTACGATCCGAAGGTCTCCGAAAGCCTGCGTCCCGCCAACCGCTATGTCTGTCGCGGCGTCGCCTATTGGCGCGACGACCAGGCCGCCGATGGCGCCTCCTGCCGCAGCCGCGTCTTCATGGGCACCAACGATGCGCGCGTGATCGCGCTCGATGCGAGAACCGGTACGCCATGCGCGGATTTCGGCAGCAATGGCGAGATCGCGATCGACATCGGCACCAAGCTGTTGTGGCCCGGCGAATTCCAGATCACCTCGGCGCCGGTGGTGAGCCGCGGCGTGGTCGTGGTCGGCTCCTCGATCTCGGACAATGCCCGGGTCGAGGCGCCGCTCGGCACCGTGCGCGGCTTCGACGCGCGCTCGGGCCGCCTGCGCTGGAGTTTTGATCCTCTGATCCATGATGGCATCGATGCCGGCCAGGCCAATGTCTGGGCGCCGATGTCGGCGGACGATGCGCGCGGGCTGGTGTTCCTGCCGACGACCTCGCCCAGTCCGGATTTCTGGGCCGGCCGGCGCCCCGGCAATGACGAGCATGCCAACTCCGTGGTGGCGCTGAAGACCGAGACCGGCGAGCTCGCCTGGTCGTTCCAGGCCGTGCATCACGATGTCTGGGACTACGACATGCCGGCGCAACCGACGCTCGCGCGCATCGACACGGGCGAGGGGATGCGCGATGTCGTGATCCAGCCGACCAAGCAGGGATTCCTGTTCGTGCTCGACCGCGATACCGGAAAACCGGTCTGGCCGGTCGAGGAACGCGCTGTGCCGCAAGGTGCTGCCGAAGGTGAGCAGCTTTCGCCGACCCAGCCGTTTCCGACTCATGTACCGGCGCTGGTGTCGCAACGCTTCTCGCTCGACGACACGTTCAAGTTTCCGATCATCGGCAGCCCGTCCTGCGACGCGCTGCTGAAGCCCTTGCGCAATGACGGGCTCTACACGCCACCCTCGACCCAAGGCACGCTGGAATTCCCGATGACAGGCGGCGGCGTGAGCTGGGGCGGGGCGGCGTTCGATCCGGTCCACCAGATCCTCTACGCCAACGCCAGCAACGCGATCCATGTCATCCGCCTGGTGCCGGAGAGCGAGGCGGAGCACTTCACGCCGCAGCCCGGCACCGAGTTCGCGCGGCAGCGCGGGGCGCGCTTTGCCATGACACGGCGCTTCGCGATGTCGCGGGTGGGCCTGCCCTGCAACGCGCCGCCCTGGGGCGAACTGGTCGCCGTCGATCTCAAGGCCGGCAGGATTCTCTTTCGCTCCACCGTCGGTACCGTGGAAGACCGCGCGCCGCTCGGGCTTGCCTTCAAGTGGGGAACGCCGCTGGTCAACGGCGTCGTCGTCACCGCGGGCGGCCTGGTATTCACCGGCGCGATGGACGCCTATCTGCGCGCCTTCGATGCTGCGAGCGGTGAGGAGCTGTGGCAGGGCCGGCTGCCGGTGCCCGGCGTTGCGAACCCCATGACCTATCTCTGGAAGGGTGAGCAATATGTTGCGATCGCCGCCGGCGGTCATTCCGAAGCCGGCACCACCATCGGCGACAGCGTGGTCGCGTTCCGCCTGGCGCGACCTAGCGAGGCGCCCTCGCTGTGGTCGCGCACCATCGACCGTCCTGGCGGGCGTTTCATGGGCGGCGCGGCCGCTGCGGCCGTCGTCGTCGCGTTGCTTGCGGTCGGGCTGTGGCGCTGCCGCCGCCGGGCGCGAGCGTGACCCCTCGATCTACAGCATCGCGAAGGCGCTCGACACCATCGCCACCGGCTTGTTGTCGGCGGCACTCAGCAAGGTGACGCGGCCGAAGCTCATGGTTCGGCCGAGCCGGACCACCCGTGCATCGGCCAGCACGTCGGCGGAGGCCGCCGCGCGCATGAAATGCGTGGTCTGGTCGACGGTCGTCAGCGGCCGGTAGCCGCGGTTGGCGGCGAGGATCGCAATCACCATCGCGGTATCGGCGAGTGCCATCAGCGCCTGGCCGCAGACGACGCCGCCATTCCGGCACAGCCGCTCGGAGAAGGCCATGCGCAGCATCGCGCCGGGCTGCCAGTCCGGTGCATTGAGCGGCGGCTCGTGGTCCAGGCTTTCGATGCTGAGGCCGAGGTCCTGGACCCAAGGCGCGAACACGTCGCCGAGCACGCGCCGCGCTTCGTCAATATTGAAGGTTACGGACGCCTGCTCATGCATGAACGACGTTTCCTTGCTCCGAATTAATGTCTCGCCGACGCCGAAATGTGCTTAGCAGCCGCCCGCGACACATTGCTCCAAGACACTTGGCTTGAAAATGCCGAAGTCGGGGGCGTATCCTGCCGGACCGGGAGGGGGATTGGCCATGTGGCGGCGATGGGCGGTCTTGACCGCCATGGTCGTGTTGGGGCTTGCGCTGAGCGGCTGCACCAAATGCGGACCGATCTGGAACGACTGGATTCAGCCGTCGAAATCCTGCAGGTCGGATCACCTATGACGCCGATCGCTTGGCGCGACGCATTTGGCGCGATGACATTTGGCGCGATGACATAGAGCGGCAACAGGGGAGCATCCGATGAAATCTCTTCGTGTCACGGCTACGATCGTCCTGCTGACCTGGTCGGCCTGCGCGCGGGCACAGATGCCGCACGTCAACATGATGCCGGATGATCCGACCAAGACGCAGGAGCAGATCGAGCGGGAGAAGGAGCGCGACAAGGCCTACAAGGATACGATGAAGAAGATCCCCGACGCCAAGGCGCCCACCGACCCCTGGGGCAATGTGCGCAGCGGCGAGGCGCCGAAAGCGGCGCCGGCGCCCAACAAGGCGGCTTCGGCAAAGTCGAAGACCAGGAGCGGCAGCAACGCGAACTGACACTCAGTCATCGCAGGGGACTGGACTCCAACCCCGACCGCAAGATACCCATATCCATCCGGTTGTACCGGAGTTCCGACATGGGTTCTCGCCCACGCGACTTGGCCGATCGAATGGCCGGACGGCGAAAGCCGGACGATGGCTATTTGCGCGAAACCTTCACGCTGCCACGCGACAAGGCGCGGCTGAAGGCGCGCGACTTTCTCACCCGTTACCCCAAGGCCGGCTACATGAGCGCAGTGGACAGCTGGCGCGAGCTGCCCGGCGGCGATATCGAGTTTACGATGCGGCGCCTGCGCAGTGCCGACTGAGGCTGTGCTGAACCGCGAGATCGTTTTACAAGCCGCTCCAATCATTAACTTTTTTCGTTCACTCTCGCCCCGGCATTGTTGCCTCGGCATGGCGAGGTCGGAAGAACCATGCGTAAAAGCGAGGGGTAGGTTGGTGAGCCGCCTTGATTCCCTGGGCTGAACCGAGCGATGGCCCGACACCGCAACGATCTCGGCAAGCGCAGGCATGTGCGCGTCAACCTGTCCCGGCAGGGATTCCTGATTCCGGCGCCCGACGCGCCGTGGATCGAGTGCCAGATTGTCGATGTTTCGGAAAAGGGCGTGAAGCTCGACGTCGGCGCCCTGCCGGTACCGGAAATCTTCGGCCTGGCCTTCACGGCGGGTGGAGAGGTGATGCGGGTCTGTTCGCTGATCTGGCGCCGGGGCGAACAGGTGGGCGCCCGTTTCCTGACGGTCAAGGAACTCAGGGAGGGGCTGATCTTCGGCAAACCCGATGTCGAGGAGGTCGACTAGAGGCGCTTGCGGTCAGCATACCGACGAGTCGGGCGCCGATCGCGGCGCCTCGCCAAGCAGCCTGCCAGTCGCGCGATTGATGAAATGAAGGCCGGCGCAGGCATTGCAGGCGACGGCCTCGTAGCTGTTGTCCGCGTTCACCTCCTCAGCCAGACGGTGCTGCACGTTCATCCCTGTCCGAGGGCATTTGAAGATGACATTCGGGCCCATGCTTCGGCGAGTACAGGAGCGCGCTCGTCGCCGCTTGATCTCGATCAAACTTTTTCTGACAACGACTGCGAAAAATACGGTCAATCAAGGGTTTCCGCGACGATGCGGATCCGGAACACCGGTTGCTTGGCTTCGTCGAGAAGCTCGAACTGCCATTCGGAGTTTTCCTTGAGCTTGCGGGAGATGCCGCTCGCCATGTCGGCGCAGACGCTGGTCATCTCCTTCCAGGCGATGCTGCGATCGGCATACTCCGCGGCCTGGTCGGACGCGCCCGAGTATCGGCCATTTCGGATCCGATAGAAATACAGCGGCATGGCAGAAACCGATGCGTGGCGACCGCCCCCAGTCCCCGGCAATCCACAAGGTCTGCGCGGCCAGTGGAGTCGTAAATGCCCGCCAGATCAATTCCGTAGAAGTACGGCGATGCGGCCGGCTGCTTCCTCGTCGCTGACGTCCTGCGATCACGCATGAGGTTGAGCCGCCGTTCCGGGCGGCTCGGAATTGACCATTATGGCGCGGCAGTGTTGGCTCCGATTGCTCACGCCGTCGCCATGAAATGGCGATATGGTTTTGCCCGTCGGCAGATCAGGCGACGTTGGCGTCCAGACAGTCCGACAAACGAATGCAGGTCTGGAACTTTGTTCTCCTCCGGAGAACCCCAGAGGTCCAAGGCATTTGGCCATTGAGGCAGTGCCGGTTTCCGCGAGATCGGACGCTGCGTCTCCCTTCGCGTGCAAGTGACGATGCACGCAACCGAACACCTTTTCCACTTCCGCGGGAAACCGAAGGGGGCTATAGTACCGAAAATCACAGCGGGCGAGATCGAGGACACTGTGATCTTCTTCAGAAAATACTTTCGACGTTTATCAGTCCGAAATTTGTCGCTGTGTTGCCCTCATTGCAAGGAGGCCGCGACGCCGTCGACCTTCAGCACCGGCCGTTACAGGCTCGCGGACGAGGAGCTGTTCTGCGACCGCTGCGGCGAGACCAGCCTGGTCGGATATTGGCGGCTGGAGGGTGTGCAGCTCGGCCAGCAATCTTATGCCGAACCGCTGACGCCGGCACGTGCCTAGGCGTTCACTTCCGGAGTCCCGTCCCGCAGACATCGGTCTTCGGGGATCGTCGGACCGATTCGCAGCGCGCGTTCGTTTCTGGAGCTTGCGTGACAGGAAGCATCTTCCGGAGCCGGCGGCTCCAAGCTAAAGACCAACCATCTGGTTGAAATGTCGTCATGCCGACACGTACGGCCAAACCGGTCCAAGCAAGTCCGTAGAATTACGGTGAGCCGGCACGCGCGGCGCGCCTTTCGCAGCGTTAGGCGCCGGTGCCGCTGCCGGTCCAGAAGTCGAGCGGCCGCTTGGGAGGGATGCGAAGCTTGCTCGTCACCAGCAGCGAATGGAAAAAGGCTCGCTCAGCCTTGTATCTCGCTTCGCGCCGTGCGCCCTCGAACCCGCCCACGACCACTTTTCCGGACGGATCGACGACCCGCCATTCCCACTTCTTCCGTCCACGTTTTGAAAGCGCGATCTCGAACATCAGCGATTAGTATGATGAGCCGTCCGATTGGTTTCATGAAGCGGGACAAAAAAATATGGTGGATCAATCGTCGCGTTCGTCGCGCGCCGCCGGCGACGAGGGAGCCCCATTGAGAGCAGGGCAATCGCATATGGGAGGGCAGCCCCTCGTGGCCTATCCTTCGAGACGCCCGCCTGCGCGGCGAACCTCATGGTGGGCGCGGCGAGGCCGCGCGTCTCCGGACGATGGGTCGCATCGCCGGGCGAACCATGCGGCCTCGGCGACGACCGCCATATGCGATTGTCCTGCCGTCGAGGGGTATCCGATCGCCAAGAGTGAGTTCGATGGAATCGTCGAGCAGATGCTGATGGTGGCCGCTGCCGCAAGCAAGCCGACGCACTGGAAGAGAGTCGAGCATTGGCGCTTCGCACGCGATCGGGGAAAGCGAGACCCTTGCGTTGGTGCTTGGCGTTGGACCTTGGCGTTGGACCTTGGCATTAGACGATATTGGCGTTGGAGGTTGGCTCTCACATGGGGCCTTCATGAAAGCTGGCTCTCCATCAAAAGAACATATTGCGAACTTGGAACAAATAGGGTACACGGGACACCGTTGTTCGCCCCGCCCCGTTAACCATTTGTCCACCACGCGAATCCCCGCCATAAGGAGTTCGGCCCCATGTCCGCCACTGCCCTGCGTATCGTCGAAGGTTCCTCCATGGATAAGAGCAAAGCGCTGTCCGCCGCGCTGTCCCAGATCGAGCGCCAGTTCGGCAAGGGCTCGGTGATGAAGCTCGGCAAGAACGATCGCTCCATGGACGTGGAGACGGTGTCGTCCGGCTCGCTCGGCCTCGATATCGCGCTCGGCGTCGGCGGCTTGCCGAAGGGGCGGGTGGTCGAGATCTATGGGCCGGAATCGTCGGGCAAGACCACACTGGCGCTGCACACGGTGGCGGAGGCCCAGAAAAAGGGCGGCATCTGCGCCTTCATCGATGCCGAGCATGCGCTCGATCCGGTCTATGCGCGCAAGCTCGGGGTCAACATCGACGACCTCCTGATCTCGCAGCCTGATACCGGAGAGCAGGCCCTGGAGATCTGCGACACGCTGGTGCGCTCCGGCGCGGTCGACGTGCTGGTGGTCGATTCGGTTGCCGCACTGGTGCCGAAGGCCGAGCTCGAAGGCGAGATGGGCGAATCGCTGCCGGGCCTGCAGGCGCGGCTGATGAGCCAGGCGCTGCGCAAGCTCACCGCCTCCATCAACAAGTCCAACACCATGGTGATCTTCATCAACCAGATCCGGATGAAGATCGGCGTGATGTATGGCTCGCCGGAAACCACCACCGGTGGCAACGCGCTGAAGTTCTATGCCTCGGTGCGCCTCGACATCCGCCGCATCGGCGCGATCAAGGAGCGCGACGAGGTGGTCGGCAACACCACGCGCGTGAAAGTGGTGAAGAACAAGCTTGCGCCGCCGTTCAAGCAAGTCGAGTTCGACATCATGTATGGCGAGGGCGTCTCCAAGATGGGCGAGATCCTCGACCTCGGCGTCA
>NZ_JAFAVV010000348.1 GCF_019242285.1 Bradyrhizobium sp. | reverse complement strand
GCCATCGACCGGCTGCCGCTGCCGGTGAAGAGCTCGCCCGGCTTCCTCGTCAACCGCGCACTGACGCCCTACATGCTGGAAGCGATGGTGATGCTGGACCAGAAGATCGACCAGCGCCTGGTCGATGCCGCGGCGGAGGAGTTCGGCATGCCGATGGGGCCGATCGAACTCGCCGACCAGGTCGGGCTCGACATCTGCCTCGACGTCGGCGACATGCTGCGCTCGAAATTCGGCGACCTGTTGCCGCCGACGCCGGCCTGGCTGCGCGACAAGGTCAATCGCGGCGAGCTCGGCCGCAAGACGGGCAAGGGTTTTTATACCTGGAGAGACGGCAAGGCGCAGAAGGGCCCGCTGCCGGAGACCGGCCCGCGTCCTTCGGACGAAATGATCGACCGCCTGGTGCTGCCGATGTCGAACGTTTGCGTCGCTTGCTTGCGCGAAGGCATCGTCGCGGATGCCGACATCGTCGATGGCGCGATGATCTTCGGCACCGGCTACGCGCCGTTCCGCGGCGGCCCGCTCAACTATGCGCGCAGCCGCGGCGTCGACAATGTGACGTCCACGCTGCGCAAGCTCGCGCAGAAGTTCGGCGACCGCTTTGCCCCTGATGCCGGCTGGGAGACTTTCAAATAGTGACCGACACCTCCGCTGCATCGGCGCTCGGAGCCGAGCCCAAGGGTGATCTCTGCATCCGCACATTGGCGATGCCGGCCGACACCAACGCCAATGGCGACATTTTCGGCGGCTGGCTGTTGAGCCAGATGGATGTCGGCGGCGGCGTGTTCGCCTCCAAGGTGGCGAAATCGCGCACCGTGACGGTCGCGATCGAAGCGATGAATTTCCGCAAAGCGGTCTATGTCGGCGATCTCGTCTCCGTGCACGCCAATCTCGTCCGCATCGGCCGCACCTCGATTACCGTGCATCTGGAAGCCTGGGTGCTCCGCCGCAAGGCGCTCGAGCCGATCCTGGTCACCGACGGCAATTTCACCTATGTCTCGATCGACGACGAGGGCAAGCCGCAAGCGATCCGGAAGGCCGATCCGCCGATAATGACGTGACGATCTCGGTTGCGCAGACGCGGTATTCGTAGGGGGGCCTAAGCGGACGCGTACACGGGAGCGCACCACGCAAAGATAGGAGCGCCCACCATTTCAAGTCGGATCTGCTCGAGAGAATGGTGGGCACGGCGCTTTGCGACGTGGCCCTTCCGAATCCCGGGGCGGGCCATCCGGCTATTTGAAGGTCGGAGTATGTCCGGTGGCGCATCCGCACATCACTTTAAGCTGAAGCATTAAATCTGCCTTGTCCTGCAGCATGATGAGGAACCGTTGAGCATCGCTCTCGTTGTCGCGCGTCGTCATTTGAGACCGGAAGACATGCCGAAATCCTACATCATCGAAGTCAGCTCGCGGACCGCCGGTATCGTGGTTCGCGAGGCCTCCGGCTATCGCTTCTTCGCTGCATCCCAACCGTTCTTCGCATTGGAGGGCCGGCTGTTCCGCAATGCCAGCGAGGCCGAACGCGCTGCACTTCGCATCGCCAACGACGACCGGACGGCCGCGTGATCGCGGCCGTTATTTCGCCGACTGTTTTTTTTCACGCGCCAGGGCCTGGATCGCCCGTTCCTGCAGCTCGGCCACGCCGTAGCGGGGGCGATAGCCGGCCGCCTGGAGGCGGTCGGTCGAGAAATGCATCCGGCCCAGCGGGCGGCGGCGCGACAACCGGCCGGCGCGGAGGATGTCCCGCAAGCCATCGAACACCCATGGCAGCTCGATCGACCGCCAGCGCCTGTCCGCGCTGTTGTCGTAGGCCCGGCGGAAGAACTTCGCATAGGTGTTGTCGGGGACGGTGTTGTCGGCAAGATTGAAGACGCTGATGCCGGGTTCAGGGATCGCTCTGGCGAGCGACCGCTCCATGAACCAGATTATGGCGTCGGCGACGTCGAGGACGAAAATCTGCTGGCTGTTGCGGTAACCGGCAACGGCCTTCTTGATGAAGTCCCAGGATCGCAGGTCGACGAGATCATCGACATCGACCACGACGGTCGGCCGTACGATCACGTATTCGACCTTCCTCGCCTCCTCGCGGATCCGCTGCTCGCCGCCGAGCTTGGTGCGGCCGTAGCATCGCACGGTGTCGACCGCGAGATATTCGCTGCTCACGTCGCGATCCGTCGTGAGAACCGGGCTGTCCTCGTCGACATCGGCGTCGAGCTGGCTGCCATAGACGGCCACCGAGCTCACATAGCAGAAGAAGCGCACGCCGGCCGTCTCCGCGGCCCGCGCCAGCAGCCGGGTCGCCTCGACGTTCGACTGATGCATCTTCTCGTGGTCGCGAAGTTCCGCGCCGAGGTGGAGCACGGCGGCGCAGCCGTCGACCAGCGAGGTAAAATCGGAGGATTGCAGCCAGTCGAACCGCACCCATTCCACGCTGCTGTGGTTGCACGGAACCGCCTCCAACGGCCTGGTCGTCAGGGCGCGCACGCGGTAGCCCCGCTCGGCGAGCGCCTTCACGACATGCTGGCCGATCTTGCCGGAAGCTCCTGTTACCAGGATCAGCATTTGGGCCTGGTCGATACCTGACGCAACCGGATTGGATGCAAGCAATAGGGCCTCCATTGAACTGTGCTTGGTGAGGAATTCGTCGGTCGGATCGCGTCGCATCCCGTCGATATGCGCAATGGATCAGCCGACGGGCGCGCGACCGCTACAACGCGGTTCCCGCCATATGGTTGCTATTTTTCAGCGGGAGTTGAGCCGGCCGGCTCGGCGTTCGCCGTGCTCGATCAGGCGTTTGCGCAAGGAAGCGCCCATTGGAGCCGAATGAAGCGGCAGTTTGGCGACAATCGGGCTGGAATGTGGACGCATGCGCGCAAGAGAGATGCCGCGCTGCCAGCTTCGATGACGCAGGCGTGACGCCGCCATGAAGGACGATGATGCGATCAGGAGTTTGCGATCCGACCAAAGCCCGAAAGATCGAGAGAGCTGCCGCGTCGGCGCAGGCTCTCTCGATCGGCGATCGCACCCGGGCTCAGTCGTCATACTCCGCGGAAATGTCCTGGCCGGTATAGTCCGGCATGAACGCCGCCGACACCAGGCTCACCACCGCACAGGCGGCGATGTAGATCGAGACCGCGTAGCCGGAATGGTAGCTCGCGAACAGCGCGGTGGCGATGATCGGCGCAGGTCCGCCCGCGATGATGGAGGCGAGCTGATAACCGAGCGAGGCGCCGCTGTAGCGCAGCCGCGGCGTGAACGCCTCCGCGATCAACGCCGCCTGCGGGCCATACATCATGTCATGCGGAATCAGCGACAGCACGATCGCGATGAACACGGCGGACGGCAGCGCGGTGTCGACCATGCCGAAATACAGGAAGCCGAACAGGCCTGTGACGGCGGCTCCGATCAGGTACATCTTGCGGCGCCCGATGCGGTCGGAGATATAGCCCGACAGCGGGATGGTGATGAAGGAGACGCAGGCCGCCACCAGCACGGCAGTCAGGATCAGGTTGCGCGGCATCTTCAAGGTACCGACCCCGTAGGCGAAGATGAAGGCGGTGAAGACGTAGAACGGGGCCTGCTCGGCCATGCGGACGAGCGCCGACAGGATGATCTCTTTCGGATGCTTCCTGATCACCTCGAGGAGCGGGGCCTTTTCGATCTTGTTGTCGCGCACGACCTGCCGGAACACCGGCGTCTCCAGGATGCCGAGGCGGATCCACAACCCGACCCCAACCAGCACGATCGACAGCGCGAAGGGAATGCGCCAGCCCCAGGTGTTGAATTCGTCGCCCGACATCTGGCTGAAGGCGAGCACGGCGAGGTTCGACAGGAACAACCCGCAGGGTACGCCGAATTGAGGCCATGCCGCGACGAGGCCCCGTTCGTGGTGGGTACGCGACCATTCCATCGCGAGCAGCACCGATCCGCCCCACTCACCGCCGACGCCGATGCCCTGGATCATCCGCAGGATGGTCAGGATGACGGCGCCCCAGATGCCGATGCTCGCATAGGTCGGCACGAAGGCGATGGCAAAGGTCGCCAACCCCATGCACAACAGCGTCGCGATCAGCGTCGCCTTGCGGCCGATGCGGTCGCCATAGTGGCCGAAGATCGCAGCCCCGATCGGCCTGCCGACGAAGCCGATGAAGTAGGTGCCGAACGCGGCGAGCGTCGCCGTGAGCGCATCCTCGTTCGGGAAATACAGCTTGCCGAACACCAGGCCGGCCGCCGTGCCGTAAAGGAAGAAGTCGTACCATTCGATCGCGGTGCCGATGGTGGAGGCGATGATGGCCTTGCGCAATTGCGCGTTATGATCCGGCGCCGACAGTGTCGCGTCCGTAACAAGCGTACTCATGGGATGATCCCCTCGGTCGTTGCTTCCTGCCCCTGGTAGCAAGCCGGTTGCCCCGGTCTTTTCGCGGATGCTAGCGCCGGCCAGCCGCAATCGAAAGGTGCATGTCACCGGAAATTGCATTGCTGCGCCGCAGGAGAGGCGGCATTGACCCAGGGCAGCAACCGCCGCACCATGCGGCGGGAATGTTCGCGAATGGACGCAGCCGTGACCGGACTATCGCATCGCCAGACCGAAATCCTCAACATCGCCCGTGCCTCGGGCCGGGTGATGGTGGAGGAACTGGCACGCCGCTTCGAGGTGTCGGCGCAGACCATCCGCAAGGACCTCAACGATCTCTGCGAGCAGCGGACGCTGACCCGCATCCACGGCGGCGCCATCATCGCCTCCGGCGTGGAGAACCTCGCCTATGAGGCGCGCCGCTTCGTCGCCGCCGAGGAGAAGAAGGCGATTGGCGCCGCCGCCGCAGCGCTGATTCCGAACGGCTGCTCGCTGTTCATCAATATCGGCACCACCACGGAGGAGGTGGCGAGCGCGCTGACCTCGCATCAGGACCTGCTCGTCATCACCAACAACCTCAATGTCGCGATGTTGCTCTACCGGCATCCGCGCATCGAGGTGATCGTGGCGGGCGGCGCGGTGCGCCGCGCCGACGGCGCCGTGGTCGGCTCGACCGCGACGCAGTTGATCGGCCAGTTCAAGGTCGATCACGCCATCATCGGCGCGTCCGCGATCGACGAGGAGGGCGCGCTGCTCGACTTCGACTATCGCGAGGTGCAGGTGGCGCAGGCGATCAGCGCCAACGCGCGCAGTGTGATGCTGGTCGCCGCCTCCAGCAAGTTCACCCGCTCGGCGCCGGTGCGCATCGCGCATATGAGCCAGATCCAGACCTTCGTCACCGACGCGGCGCTGCCGGCCGGTCTGGCGAAC
>NZ_JAFAVV010000758.1 GCF_019242285.1 Bradyrhizobium sp. | reverse complement strand
TGTGAGGCTTGGCGCACCGTCGAGCCTCGCGGACATCATGTATGCACCGCTTGCAAAAAAATTCCGCGAGCGTTTCCCGCGTGTCAGGCTCGAGATGAGCGAGGGGCTCACGGAGGCGCTGAGCGACCGATTGCTCCGCGCCGAGCTCGACATTGCCGTCGTCACGGCGCCAGAGCCCAACGATCATCTCGATTACGAGACACTGGTCGTCGAGCGAGTGTTCGTGATTGGGCCGCCGAACGATCCTGTTTTGCGCGCGGGGAAGATCTCACGAGCGCAGTTCAATGCGCTGCCGGCAGCCGTGCTGCCGCTGAGCCGCAGCCCGTTTCCATCCGCGGTGCCCTCTGCGTTGCGCGTCGACGGAGCGACGCCAATGAAGCGGATTGCATCGGCCGGCCTGGGGTATGCCTTGTTGCCGTTCTCCGGCATCCACCAGGAGGTCGCGGCCGGGATATTGTCGGCCGCGCTGGTGCCCTGGATGCAAGCCGACCGCGTCGTCGCCCTGCCACGCGGCCGCCCCGTAAGCCGGGCTGGACGCGAGGTCGTGGCTGCGTTGAAGGAGATTTGCAGCGAGCTGGTGCGCGACGGCATCGTTCTGACCGCACCCATTCGCAGGCGTTCTTATCGAAAGAAAGTCTTGGCCGGCGCGCGGAGCCGTGCGGCCAAGTCGTCCTCGATGTGATCGGATGGAAGCCGCAGGAAACCGGTCGTGGACGGATCGGGCGCAACGCTCAAGAATTTGCCGGAAACGTTACGTGGCCATAGCGATCGCGCGCGGCTCTCGCTCGGATTTGCCGCGGTGCTCCCGAGCACCAGCTATCCCGATCCTACGCGAGGAGCCGCCACTGGAATCCTCTTCACGGCCATCGTCGACTGCCTCGGATAGCAACCAAGATCAAGGCAAAGGCGAAGTTTCCGCCGCCAGGACATTTTGCGATGGAATTAGTTGTGAACGGCGAAGATACCCGCTGTCATTCGGCCAGGTCGCAAACGATTCCCTATCATGAGAATGCGGTTGGAATCCTATCCACCTTGGCCATCCATGCCGGTTTTGAACTCGTGCTGTAGTATTTGTCCAGCCGCATGCGGGTGCGTTGGTTGGGCCCCAGTCCCAGATATGTGGCCGCATTGACGCCGAAAAAGCGGTCGCTGAGCTTTCCTTTGGCACCCGTATGGTGGTGATCGAGTGCGGCGTACATCTTTTCGAATTTCGTCAGATAATCGCCCGACGTGTCACCCTCCCGAACGATCATCTCCCAGTCGGTCCCATACATTAGCCGTTGGGCGAGAGCTGCATCACCCTTATTTGCCGTTTCCCGGTACAGGGTCGCCAGGAAACCCTCGAGGGATGGCTCCTGGCTCAACACTTCGGCAAAATACCCAGAGTCGGCATACAAATAACTTCCGTTGGCGACGTCCATATAGCTGGCGAGATGCCGCTCCTGGTCCTTGGTGCTTAGGTCCTTGAGACCGAAGTGGCCGTAGTCGATACGGATTCCGGCGAGGCCGTCGGGGATTGGTCCCCAATACTGCGCGCCCGCGAGGTCCTGGAAGGCGTCACTTGGGCCGCTTGTCCTGCTCGAGTGCCCCATGATGGGCACGCCGTTCTTCACGCACCAAACGTAAAGCTCGGCCAACGCTTGATCCAGCAGGTTGCCTAAATCTCTCCCTCGCAGGGACGTCGGCAACCAGGTCTGATTCCAGAAGCCTTTTGGCATCGTTGCATTGCCGAATGGGGCAAATCCCATCGGAGGGTAAATCTTCACGCCGACGAAGCCGTGATATAGAATTGCGGTTTGCACGTTCTGAAGGGAAGACTCGGTCGTTAGGCCCAGCTGGTATGCGACTTCCTTGAACGGATCGAAAGGCGCAAAACACAATACCCGTCCCCCCGTGATCTGCGAAATCTTGTCCATGACCCTGAATTGATCGATCAGGTGCGACGTCGTATAATCACCGCCGCCGAGTGGCCAGTCGAAATCAACGAGATGCGCCACCATGATATCGATCTTGCGCGAACGACCCGTCGAGTACTCCATCAGGTAGTCATAGACGTTCACATAGCGATACTGAAAGTTTCGTAGAACAAACGCAAACTCACCCGACAGGACAGGGTCAGCGAGTGCGAGATGTGCTCTGTTGCGCTGGAATTGGCTGTAGTCCGGTGGCAGAGCGTCGATAAAGTTGTCTATCCTGCGGGAAGTCGATGAGCGTGCAAACCGTTGTGCTCGAACCTCATTCCGGGCAGCCTTCAGCGCGGACAGAAAGCGGTCGTAACGGTCTTGCGCGTGTGAAGTTAATATCTGAATAAACGTTCGACCGTTACATCCGCGAAGCGCAACCTCGACCTCAACGAGAGCAGTCAGCTCCTCATGCGCGGTCGGCGCGAAGTCCTTACCGAGCATTTTCAGAATGACCGCCAATATCTGCGGGTCGATCTTCCTTGCGACCACATAATTGTAGAAGCCATAGATCTGCAGATCTGAACCGTTGAACACGTGGGTATGAACGTCGATCGTAAGCGGCGTGTCGGGATCGCTGATGGTAGGGTCGCCCGGGCAGAATGGGACGATCGGCGCTGCGCAGCCCGACAGGCCAAATCCCGCACCAAAACAGCCCAGCGCCGCCAGTGCCTGGCGCCGTGTTACATTGGCCATGAAATCTCCGAGGTGTTGAGACATATATCTGACGGCGACGAAGTGAGAGTCGCTAGCCGGCAATCAGGTTGGTCTTGTTTGAAACGCGCCGCTGCTCGCGTCTAAAAATGACGCTGCTTGCGTCGCGAGACTGACGTCTGAAAGTTAAAGTTGATTTGAAAATTCGATCGCGGTCGTTTGCGGGCAGTAAAAAACGCCATTGGCAGCTTGAAGATGCTGCTTTCTTGCCATCTCTTCGCGGAGATTATTTGGTCAAATTGTGTTTGGTGCCGAAACGCGGGAGATTGCCGCTGATCGCCTCGCGTCAGGAGCTGTCGTTGTTCTTGCCGTCGGCAAGGCGTCGCTCCTACCTCACGGTGAGTGGCACGAACACCTCGGCCGGGGCCTTGCCGTATCCCTGAACTCCTAATACCGCGAATACGCCCTTCTATGCCGTGGCGACAGTCAAGCCCCATCACCTCGGGGATCGAAGGTAGTTTCCTTCGCGAGAATAGGGTCGAGGTCGGCTTCTTTGCATGTTGGGCTGATGCGGCAGATGGAGGCATTCCATGTGCTCATGGTGTCCTGCGAGCGCGGGCGCTCGGTCGGTTGACCACAGCCGCACACGAGGCGTGAGATCTTTGGAGCAGTTCATCTCGGCATCCCGGCGCAGCCGTTGTCCGAAAGCCCGTGCAATTGGTCGAGAGCTATTACGGACCGTCATGGCACTCCTCATGGATTACGCTACGCCAATCCGCCCCAACCGCTAATATGCCGATCACCCATTCCGTCCACCGGGAGCGCGACCATGGAAAAGGCCTTGTCAGGCATTCGCATCATCGACATGACGCACAACCAGGCGGGGCCTGCCTGCACGCAGGTTCTCGGCTTCCTCGGTGCCGACGTGATCAAGCTCGAGGAGCCCAAGGGCGGCGATATCGCGCGGGTGAACATGCGCGACCAGAAGAGCAGTGACAGCCTGTTCTTCCTGATCTTCAATGCCAACAAGCGCAGTCTGACGCTGAATCTCAAGACCGACGCCGGCAAGGATCTGTTCCGGAAGGTCATCGCCCAGTCGGACGTGCTGGTGGAGAATTTCGGGCCGGGCGCGCTCGATCGCCTCGGGTTCGGCTACGCAGCGCTGGCCAAAATCAACCCGCGACTCATTTACGCCACCATCAAGGGCTTCGGCACCTACGGACCCTACAGCGGATTCAAGAGCTTCGAGCCTATCGCACAGGCCATGGGCGGGGCGATGAGCGTCACCGGCTTCCCCGAAAATCCACCGACCTACATCTATCCGGCGATCGGGGATTCCGGCACCGGCATGCACATGGCGATCGGCATTTTGGCAGCGCTGCAGCAGCGCCATGCCACCGGCCGCGGCCAGCAGGTCGAGGTGTCCATGCAGGACGCGGTCGTCAACCTGGTGCGGGTGAGTTTGCGCGACCACCAGCGCTTCGGCACTCCGATGCCGCGCCAGGGCAATCAGCTCGGGCGCAACGTGCCCGGCAC
>NZ_JAFAVV010000415.1 GCF_019242285.1 Bradyrhizobium sp. | reverse complement strand
ACCGAGGGCTTCCGCGACGTGATCGAGATCCGCCGCGCCAACAAGGAAGACCTGTGGGACACCTACAAGGACGTCGTGCGGCCCTATGTGCCGCGGCGCGACCGGCTCACTGTGCCGGAGCGGGTCGACGCGGCGGGCAAGGTGGTCGAGCCGCTCGACGTCGCGGCCGCCCGCGAAGTCGCGCGCATCCTGAAGCGCCGCGGCGTTGCCGCGATCGCGGTCTGCTTCATGAACGCCTATCTCAACGGCGCCAATGAGCGCGCCATGCGCGACATCCTGCGCGCGGAGATGCCGGACGTGCCGGTCTCGATCTCCTCGCAGGTGCTGCCGGAGATTTTCGAGCACGAGCGTTTTTCCACCACCGTCGCCAACGCCGTGGTGAGCCCGGTCGTGGTCGACTACACGACCCGGCTGGGCGACCGTCTGGCGCGCGACGGCTACACGCGCGACCTTTTGCTGCTGCACACCGGCGGCGGCGTGATGACGCCTGCGAGCGTCAAGGATTTCGCCGCCCGGCTGGCCGGCTCCGGCATCGCCGCCGGCGCCATCGCCAGCCGCTACATCGCCGGCCTCTGCGGCTTTCCGAACTCGATCGGCCTCGACATGGGCGGCACGTCCACCGACGTCTCGCTGGCCTACGAAGGCCAGTCGCGGATCACCAAGGACTGGCATGTCGAGTTCGGCTATCCGATCCGTTTCGCCTCGATCGAGGTGCTGACCATCGGCGCCGGCGGCGGGTCGCTGGCCTGGACCGATCCGGCCGGCTCGCTGCGCAACGGTCCGCAATCGGCCGGCGCCTATCCGGGCCCGGCCTGCTATGGCAACGGCAATCAACAGCCGACCAACACGGACGCCAATGTCACGCTGGGCCGCCTCGGCACCAGTCTCGCCGGCGGCAAGGTGATGCTCGATCCGGAGCTGGCGCGCCGCGCGGTCGAGGAGGGCGTGGCAAGACCGTTCGGCCTCGGCCTGCACGAGGCGGCGGATGCGATCGTCAAGGTCGCCAACGCCAACATGTCGGACGCGGTGCGGCTGATCTCGATCAGCCGCGGCTACGATCCGCGCGATTTCGCCCTTGTCGCCTTCGGTGGCGCTGGCGCGCTGCACGGCGTCGATGTCGCCCGCGAGCTTGCGATTCCCGCCGTCATCGTGCCGCCCAATCCGGGCGTGACCTCGGCGCTTGGTTGTCTCCTGGTCGACATGCAGCACGACTTCTCGCAGAGCTGCATGGTCGGCGCGGAGGAGGCGGATGCCGCCGACATCGAGGCGCAGTTCGCCGCGCTGGAGAAGGAGGCGCTGGCCCGCCTGACGCATGAGGGCGTGGCCGAGCAGGACATCGTCCTGCAGCGCTCGATCGACATGATGTATCGCGGGCAGTGGCGCTCGCTCGCGGTCAATGCGAGCCGCCCGATCGGCGCGATCGGCACGCTCGTCGAAAGCTTCCATGCCGAGCATCTGCGCGAATACAATTTCCGCCGCGACGACTCTCCCGTGAGCTTCTTCCGTCTCAATCTGAAGGCGATGGGCGTCGTGCCCAAGGCGGCGTTCGCCGTGCATGCGCCTTCGGACGTGATCCCGGAGCCGGCGTCGCGGCGCCGGGTCTGGTTCGATGGCAGCGCACTGGATACGCCGGTCTACGAGCGCGAGCAGTTGCCTAGCGGCTTCCGCTTCGTCGGTCCCGCCATCATCGAGCAGGTCGATGCCACGACCGTGGTGCCGCCCGGCGCCAGCGCCGAGGTCGACAAGTACCTCAACATCATCATCCGCGTGAGGGAGTGACCGATGGCCACCGATCTTCCGCTCGATCCCGTGACTTTCGAGGTGTTGAAAAACTCCTTCATCACCAGCGTCGACCAGATGGGCGAGCAGATTCTCAGGACCTGCTACTCCTTCGTGATCTACAACCATGACTTCTCCAGCGCGCTGCATGACGCCAAGGGCGAATGCGCCGCGCAGGGCAACCAGGACATCGCCGTCCACGTCGGCACGCTGCACTTCACCTGCCAGGACGTGATGCGCCATTTCGACGGCGACATGCATGAAGGCGACGTCTTCGCCATCAACGATCCTTACGCCGGCGGCACGCATTTCTCCGACGTGCGGCTGATCCGCCCGATCGTCGCCGACGGCAGGATCATCGCCTTCAGCCAGTCCAACGGGCACTGGTCGGATGTCGGCGGCAGCGTGCCGGGATCGTTCGACGTCGTCGCCCGCGAGATGTTCCGCGAGGGCTTGCGGATCACGCCAGTGCGGCTGTTCGACAAGGGCCGCTTCTGTAAGGACGTCGCCCACCTGATCGCCGCCAATACGCGCGATCCGGCCTCGATCATCGGCGACATCCAGGCGCAGGCGCAGGCGACACAGGTCTGCGAGCGCGAGATCCTGCGTCTCGTCGGCAAATACGGCCGCGATACGGTCGAGACCGGCCTTGCCGCCGTGCAGGACTATGTCGAGCGCTCGGTGCGCCAGCGCATGGCGGCGCTGCCCGACGGCGAGTGGGAGACGGTCGATTTCATCGACCGCGACCCGGCCGGCGGCGAGGGCCTGATCCCGATCAAGGTGAAGCTAACGATCAAGGGCGACCGCGCCATCTACGACTTCACCGGCAGCCATCCGACCATCGGCTCGATCTACAACTCGGCCTTCGGCGCGACCTTCTCGGCGGTGGCGGCCGGGATGAAGACGTTCTTCCCGGACCTGCCGCTCAACTCCGGCTTCTACCGCTGCTTCGAGATCATCGCGCCCGAGGGCTCGATCGTGGACGCGAAATGGCCGATCGCGGTCACCGGCTTCCTGATGCCATTCGAGAAGATCATGAACGCGATCTACGAGATGTGGTCGAAGCTGATGCCGGAGCGGGCGATCGCCTGCGCCTTCAATCTCGAATATCTCCTGACCGGCGGCCTCGACGCGCGCAGCGCCGACAAGCCGATCTTCATGTTCTACGACTGGCTGCCGGGCGGCTGGGGCGGCCGCAACGGCAAGGACGGCTGCAACGTCACCACCGCCTGTTTCGGCACCGGACTGATGTCGCAGCCGGTCGAAGGCCAGGAGCGCGCCAATCCGATCCTGACCACCGAATATGAGATTCTCACGGATTCGCCCGGTCCGGGCAAATGGCGGGGCGGCGCGGGCGTGATGAAGACCTCGCGCATGCTGGCCGCCGAGAAGACGGTGATTTCCTATATCTGTGACCGCGAGCGCGCCGTGGTCTGGGGCATCGAGGGCGGCCTGCCGTCGATGCCGCATGGCCTGACGCTGAAGCGCGCCGGGGCGGACAGCGAGGAGCGGCTCGGCTCGATCTTCTCCGACGTACCGATCGGCGAGGGCGACGTGTTCTCGCGCCCGACGGCCGGCGGCGGCGGTTTTGGCGACCCGCTCGAACGCGAGCCGGCGCTGGTGATCGAGGACATCAAGGACGATTACGTTTCGGTCGAACGCGCCGCCACGGATTATGGCGTGGTGGTGCGGACCATCGATGCGGAGCTCTGCGAGTACGAGGTCGATGCGCCCGCCACCACGGCGCTGCGCGCAAAACTGCGGGCCGAGCGCGTCGGCAACGCGAGGCTCGATCCCGAAATTGTCGCCGAGCGCTATCGCAAGGGCGAACTCGACGCGCTCGACGTGATCCGTCGCCACGCCGTGATCCTCGACTGGGGCACCGGCGCGCTGCTTCCCGAATCCACCCGGCAATTCCGCGACGTGTTCGAGCGGCGCTCGGTCGCAAGCTGGGCTGTGGACTGACGTTTTGACGGCAGGCATGCGGCCCATGGGCCGCATGAAACGAGCATGGGGTGGGATTGCGAATCTCGTCGCTCTCGCCCGTCATTCGAACCCAAAGGATTGAGCCATGACCTACCGTGCCATTTCTCTCCCTCTTGCGGCGATCGCAGTGATCGCGTTGGCCGCGCCGGCCGCTGCGGAAACGCCGTGGTTTCCGATGAAGGTCTACGATGCCTCGTCGGGGACGCCGAAGCCCGCGGAGTACACGCCGCTGCCGAAGGCCGAAAAGCCGTACAGACTGTGTGTGCTGTTTCCGCACATGAAGGACAGTTTCTGGGTCGCGGTGGCCTATGGCATCGTCAAGCAGGCCGAGGCGATGAACGTCAACATGACGCTGTACGAAGCAGGCGGTTACGAGAACCTGCCGAAGCAGCTCTCGCAGTTCGACGACTGTATGGCGAGCGGCTTCGACGCGATCATCGTCGGTGCGATCTCCGGTGCCGGGCTCAGCAAGAAGTTCGAGGAAGCCAAGGCGAAAGGCGTGCCGGTGGTCGGCGTCGCCAACCCGCTGCCGCCGAACGCCTTGCCGGCCGCGATCTATGTCGACTTCGTCGCCATGGGCGGGGTGACCGGTGAAGGTCTGCTGGCGCAGACCAAGCCCGACGACAAGCTCAACATCGTGACCTTCCCGGGCCCGGCCGGCTCGGGCTGGGCGGAGTCCTTCAACGAAGGCTTCAAGAAGGCGGTAGCGAAGAATCCCAACGCCAAGGTGCTCGGCGAGAAATTCGGCGATTCCGGCGTCGCGGTGCAGCTTCAGCTCATCCAGGACGCGCTGCAGGCCTACCCTGCCATGAACATCATCTGGGGCACCGCCCCGACCGCCGAAGCCGCGATCGGTGCGGTAGCGGAAGCCGGCCGCAGCGACATGAAGATCATGTCGTCCTACGAGAACCAGGCCATGCTGGATGCGCTGAACCGCGGCGACATCCTGGCCTTCGCGACCCAGTATCCGGTCGGCGAGGGTGCGGTCTCGGTCGATCAGGCGGTGCGTCTGATCGAGAAGAAGCCGGTCATGAGCCTGGCCCAGCCACTGGCGTCGGCGGTCGACAAGAGCACGGTCTCGAAATTGCAGATGGATCTCGTGCTGGCGCCGGGGTCCTGGA
>NZ_JAFAVV010000267.1 GCF_019242285.1 Bradyrhizobium sp. | reverse complement strand
GCTGGCCTTGCACTTGCGCCACAGGCTCGCGCGATCTTCGTCAACGGCGTCGCAGGAACAATCGGCAGTGCGCTCACAGAGCTCGCCAAAGCCAAGGGGCTCGGGGTAATCGGAACGGTAAGCTCCGAGCAGAAGGCGCGATATGCGAAGGCCAAGGGGGCAGACGAGGTGGTCTTCTATCAGCGCGAGCCCGTTCTTGAACGCGTGATGGCGGCAACCGAGGGCCGCGGCGTGGATGCCGCATTTGACCATGTGATTGGAGCTGGGTTCATCGATTGCGTACGCATGCTGGCGGATTTCGGCACGGCGGTGGCCTACAACGTGCACACCCCCATGCCTGGTGATGACGTTTTTGCCGAACTGCGCCGCCTTTCCATCCGAAGCCCGGGAGTGCGCGTTTTCAACATTCACACCTACGATCACGACATTCCCCTGCTCAGGAAGCTGACCCAGGATCTGATCAAGATGTTGGCGGCCGGTCTGATCAAGCCGACGATCGGAGCCCGGTTGCCGCTTACAAGGATCGCGGAGGCCCACCGGATGTTCGAGGAGGGAAGCACGCTCGGCAAGATCGTGTTATTGCCCTGAGGATAAGGCTCGCAGGCTTCCGCTCGTCCCGGCCGGCGAATGTGAACGGACGTGTTCGATGAAACGACGGCCGAGAAGTCAGCTAGCCGGCCGTGCTCGGTTGCGCTGCGGTTTTGCCCGCTCGGGTACGGAATAATAAGCGAGAAACATGTCAATCGCTTCATTGATCGGCGCGTTCAACCGATCGGACTTGAAACTCGATCGCCCGAGTATGCTCGGCCAGATGATCGCACCTCGCATGAGCGAGCCGAAGATATGACCAGCGCGGACGGCATCTCGAACGAATAGACGTCGATCTGCTACCGCCGCCCTCACCCAATCGGCGAAGCCATATTCCGCCTTCCAATAGGTCGCGAGCGCCGGTTCGACCAGCGCTGGATTCCTGACGTGTTCGGCCAACACGGTGCGAAAGAGCTGCAAGTACCTGGCGTCTCGCATGAGCCTGATTGACTGAATGGCATATTGCTCGAGCTGCTCACGCAAGGGCGCGTCGTTGCGATAGCGAAGCGTCGCCACCCTGCTGATTTCTTCAGCGACCCTCACGATGATGGCT
This sequence comes from Bradyrhizobium sp., assembly GCF_019242285.1. Lineage (GTDB taxonomy): Bacteria > Pseudomonadota > Alphaproteobacteria > Rhizobiales > Xanthobacteraceae > Bradyrhizobium. The sequence continues at coordinate 1,599 of NZ_JAFAVV010000267.1, read as the reverse complement.
CGGAAGAGGACTTCCTTGCTGGGAAAGTGATTGTAAAGCGTGCGTTTTGACACGGACGCGCTCGCGGCGACGGCGTCCATGTTCGCATTCAGATATCCGGACACACTGAATTCGCGGCGCGCTGCCTCGAGCATCGCGAGCCGTTTTGCCGCAGAAACCCGCCGTCCCCGCATTCGTCCCGATTGCTGCTTTGGCCAGCCTTCCATGCGAAAACAGATACTTTGGAAACCAGTTCTTCGCAACGCGCGAACCGGCCGGCCGTCTCCTGTCGACGGGGGCAGTTGTCGACGGGGGCAGTAGCGATGCTGCGATGCAACGGCCGGAGGGCCGTATGGCTGCTTGACAGCGGCGCCGGTCCGCCTGAAACTGCACTCGAAAGTGCAATAATTAGTTCGACCGGAAAGGACGCACGCGATGAAAATCGTTGATCCCTCTACTGCCGCTCTCGTAACAGACGATCATCCGACAGGGGCTCTTGGCCTGCGGCATCTCAGCCAGGGCCGCGCCGGAACGGCCGACAATTTCATGATGGTACTTGCCGAAAATCTCGGCCATTTCGAAATGGTCCGGCACCGCCACAACTTTGATCAGTTCCGGTTTTGCATCCGCGGCGACATGAAGATGGGCCCGCACCGGACGCTCCGGGAGGGCCATCTGGGATACTTTCCTGAAGGGACGCCATACGGGCCCCAGGACGACCCTCAGGGCCAACTCGCCCTTGTGGTGCAATTCGGAGGTGCGAGCGGCTATGGCTATATGAACATGGAACAGTACAGAGCCGGCCGAGCTTCGCTCAGCAAGAGCGGTCGTTTCGAAGGGCCGGTTTATATCCGCGAACTGGGTGGCGGTCGCCTCAAGAAAACCTTTAGCATCAATGCGATTTGGGAGGAAGCGATCGGCAAGAAGATGTTGCTTCCCGCACCCCGTTATGACGAGCCGATCTTCATGAATCCGCGTGCATATCGCTGGGTGCCTCTAGAGGGATTCGAAACGGTCTTTCGCAAGCAGCTCGGCGTTTTCAGTGAGCGAGAAACGATGGCGGAGATGTGGTCACTCCGGCAGGGCGCAACCCACGCATTCGGCGCGGATTTGGCTATCCGACTGCTCTTTGTGCTCGAAGGCCAGGGAAAGACGCACAACGCACAGCTCAAGGCTCATTTCGCCGTGCATCTCGATCCCAATGAGGCGATCGACATTACGGCTGACTGCGAGATGACGCTCCTGTCTTTCACGCTACCTATAGTTGTCGACGGGACGTGGACCAAGCCCGGGGAGGACGCGGAGGAGCCTGTGGCCGATGAGTCCGTGACCGAATCGGCGTAATCATACTTCATGCGGCCGAGCGCCTGGAAAAGGCCGCCTCGGTGGTCCCGACCGCTTCGTCCAGGGGAACATGCCATGGCTGAGAGTAGCGGCAGCAACCTGCGTTCCGTCATCGCCTGCAATATCGGAGTGATGCTCGAAGGTTTCGACTTCATCGCCTACAGCTTCTTCACCCCTGTCATCATGAAGCTGTTCTTCCCGACTGGGAACGACGTCACCGCACTGATGTTGGCGTTTGCGACGTTCGGCTTGGCCTATCTCGTTCGTCCCCTCGGA
>NZ_JAFAVV010000925.1 GCF_019242285.1 Bradyrhizobium sp. | reverse complement strand
GGCAGCCGGTTGCGGGTGGTGGCGCCCGACGTCGGCGGCAGCTTCGGCTCCAAAGGATCGCTCTATCCCGAGGAACTCCTGCTCTGCATCGCTGCGCGAAAGCTCGGCCGCTCGGTGAAGTACACGGCCGATCGCCTGGAGGACGTGACGAGCTGCAGCCAGGCGTTCGCCGAGATCGTCGATGTCGAGATGGGCTTCGACGCCGACGGCATCGCCATCGCCTTGCAGGCCGACGTGATCGGCGACGTCGGCGCCTATTCGATCTATCCCTGGACCTGCGGACTAGAGCCGGTGCAGGTCGTGAGCTTCCTGCCCGGTCCCTACAAGATCAGGTCGTACCGCGGCGCCGTGCGCGGCATCGCCACCTGCAAGCCGCCGACCGGGCCGTATCGCGGGGTGGGGCGGCCGATCTCGACCTTCGTCGCGGAGCGGCTGATGGACATGGGTGCCAAGGCGCTCGGCCTCGATCCGCTGGAAATTCGCCGCCGCAACCTGATCCGCACCGAGGAGTTTCCCTACCGGATCGCATCGGGCCTGATCTGGGACCAATGCGGCTTCATCGAGTGCCTCGACGCTGCGGCGGAAGCCGCCGATTACGATGCGCTGCGCGTGCGGCAGGAAGCGGCGCGCAGGGATGGCCGGCTGTTCGGCATCGGGATCGCGACCTATGCGGAATTGACCGGCATCGGCTCGCGCATCGCGGTCGCGCCGGGCATGCCGATCAACACCGGCTCGGAGACCGCAAAACTGTCGATCGACTCGACCGGCGCGGTCACCGCCGCGTTCGGTGTCGCCTCGCACGGCCAGGGCCTGGAGACCACGCTGGCCCAGATCGTCGCCGACGATCTCGGCGCGAGATTCGCCGACATCCGCGTGCTCCAGGGCGACAGCGACGAGGTGCCGATGTCGACCGGCAGCTATGCGAGCCGCAGCGCGGTGCTCGGCGGCGGCGCCGCCAAGCACGCCTCGCGCCTGCTGCGCGACAAGATCACGCGCGTCGCCTCGCATCTGTTGGAAGCCAATGCCGAGGACATCGAGGTCGCTGATGGCATGGCGACCGTCGCCGGCACCGACCGAGCCGTCACCTTCCGGCAGATCGCGAAGGCGGTCTATTCCGACATGAAGACGCTGCCGGTCGAGGCGCGCGAGGAACTGTCGGCGACCTATACCTACGACCCGATCAACGGCACCACCGCCTGCGCAACGCACATCGCCGCGGTCGAGGTCGATCCCGAGACCTGCGTCGTGCGGATCCACAAATATGTCGTCGCCGAGGATTGCGGGACGATCATCAACCCGATGATCGTCGACGGCCAGGTGCATGGCGGCGTGGCGCAGGGCATCGGCGCGGCGCTCCACGAGGAGCTGGTCTATGACGACGAAGGCCAGCTCCTCACCGCGAGCCTCGTCGACTATGTGATTCCGGCGGCGCCCGAGATGCCCGTCATGGACGTCGTCCATGTCGAGAGCTGCTCCGCGGTCGCGGGCGGCTTTCGCGGCATGGGCGAGGGCGGCACCATCGGGGCACCCGCTGCGATCGCCAACGCGCTCGCGGACGCGCTCGGGCGCGAGGTCTCGATCCTGCCGATGACGCCGGAGCGCATCTTCCGCCTGCTCCGGCAGGCCAAACCCAAAGAAGGAAACAGCGATGTTTGATCTGCAGGGGCGCGTGGCGCTGGTCACGGGCGGCGGCCGCGACGTCGGTGCCGGCATCTCCAGGACGCTCGCCGCCTGCGGCGCGACGGTGGCCGTGAACTATCATGGCTCGAAGGCCGATGCGGAGGATATGGTCGCAGAAATCGGAAAGGCCGGCGGCAAGGCGAAAGCCTATCAGGCGGACGTGTCGGATGCGGACGCGGTCAGGCAACTCGTTGCGGCCATCCAGGCGGATTTCGGCCGCCTCGACATTCTCGTCAACAATGCCGGCCTCGTGTTCCGCAAGCGCTTTATCGAGACCACGCCGGAGGAGTGGAAGAAGCAGATCGACACCTGCCTCTATGGCGCACTCAATTGCTGCCACAGCGCGGGGCCCTTGTTGGAAGCCTCGGGCCGTGGCCGCATCGTCTCGATCATGGGCGACTCCTCGCGCGTCGGCGAATCCGGGCTTGCGCTCGCCGCGGCGGCGCGCGCCGGCACCATCGCGCTGATGAAGTCGCTGGCGCGGGAATGGGGCCGCTCGGGCGTCACCGCCAACTCGCTGGCGCTCGGCCTGATCGAGACCGCGCACGACAAGGCCTGGGTCGGGGCCAACCGCGACAAGCTGGTGGAGGCCTATGCGATCCGCCGGCTCGGCCTGCCGTCCGACGTCGCGCCGATGGTGGCATTGCTGGCTTCCGATGCCGGGGCCTGGATCACCGGCCAGGTCATCAGCATCAACGGCGGGTATAGTATGGTCTAGGGGAGGAGAGGGGGACATGTTGCATCTCGAGTTGATCGCTCCGGTCGCAACACTGCTCGACCGGCATGCGAAGGCGCGGCCGGACAAGGTCGCCTATTGGGATTCGTTGCGCTCCGTCACCTATCGCCAACTCGCCGAGCGAACTGCGCAGATCGCGGCCAATCTGGTCAAGGTGGGAGTTCGCGACGGCGACCGGATCGCGATCTACCTGCCGAACGGCGTCGACTGGATCGAAGCCTGCCTCGCCGGGCTTCGCGCCGGCGCCGTGCTGGTGCCGATCAGTTTCGATGCCGCCGAAGCCGAGATCAGCTACCGCCTGACCGATGCCGCCTGCGGCCTCGTGATCGCCCACGCTTCCCGCAAGGAATTGATCGCGAAGATCGCCGGCCAAGCCGGCATTTCGCCCCAGGTGATCCATGCCGGTCCCAGCGCCGCGCAGGCCGGCACCACGCTCGAAGCCTTCGCGGCCGGCGCGACGGCGCCGCCGCCCGACCCCGACGATATCGACCGCACCTCCTTCATCATCTACACGTCCGGCACCACCGGCCGCGCCAAGGGCGTGTTGCTGTCGGTTCGCGGCATGCTGTGGATCGCGGCGGCCTGCTGGGCGCCGATCGCCGAGATCGGCGAGAACGACGTGGTGCTGTCTCCGCTGCCGCTGTTCCACTCCTACGCCCTCAATCTCTCAGTGCTCACCGTGCTCGCCGCCGGTGCGAGCGAGCACATCCTGGAGCGCTTCTCGCCGCAGCAGGTGCTGGAATTGATGCAGAGCGGCCAATACACGGTGTTTCCGGGCGTGCCGACCATGTTCCATTATCTCCTGCACCGGGCAGGAGAGACCGGCGTCGCGCGGCTCGGCAATGTCCGGCTCTGCATCTCCGCTGGCGCGATCATGCCGGCGACGCTGAACGAGGCGTTCGAGGCGCGCTTCAGCACGCCCTTGCTGGACGGCTACGGCATCACCGAGACCTCCACCATGGTCACCATGAACTGGCTGCGCGGCGCGCGGCCGCTCGGATCATGCGGCCTGCCGGTGCCGGGCCTTGCGGTGCGCATCGTCGATCCCGTCGGCCACGAGGACGTCGCGATCGGCGCCGAGGGCGAACTGATCGTGCGCGGGCCCAACCTGATGCAGGGCTATCACAACAAGGGAGCGGAGACCGCAGCCGTGCTGCGCGGCGGCTGGTATCACACCGGCGATCTCGCGCGATCCGACGCCAGCGGCTATCTCACCATCACCGGCCGCATCAAGGAACTGATCATCCGCGGCGGTCAGAACATCGCGCCGGCCGAGATCGAGGAGGTGGTGATCCGCCATCCGCAAGTCGCGGATTGCGCGGTGGTCGGCGTCAAGCACGACACCCTCGGCGAGGTGCCGTGCCTGTTCGTGGTGGCGAAGCAGGGCGCGTTCGACGCGGCTTCCGTGACGGACCACTGCCGGACACATCTGTCGGCCTACAAGATTCCGGAAGCAATCCATCTTGTCGCCGAAATCCCGCGCACCGGCTCGGGCAAGATCATGCGCTACAAGCTGGTCGACGGATTGAAGCAGGGCTGAGGGGCGTTGAGATGAGATTCTCTCGAGCAGCGCACAAGGTGCACTCCGTCTCCGTTCTTCACGGGGAGAGGGCTGGGGTGAGGGCAGACGCGAGTGCGGTGCGAGCTGTTGGACCTGTACCTCCTCACCCGGATCGCATCTGACGATGCGATCCGACCTCTCCCCGCTCGCGGCAGGGTTATCGCATATGAGCTCGAGCCATCGGCACGACCGGTCACCCTCCCCTGGAGGGGGAGGGTCGGCTCACATGAAGCGAAGCGGAATGTGAGCCGGGGTGGGGTGATGCTTCCGCGCGCACACT
>NZ_JAFAVV010000225.1 GCF_019242285.1 Bradyrhizobium sp. | reverse complement strand
GCGGAAATAGCCGATCCGGCCGACCTCGGCCAGGCTGATGACGCTCAATCCGGTCTTTCTGTTAATCACCTGCCCGTTCGCGAGGCTCAATTCGTCGGCCGGTCTCTGCGTGATGGCGGAGGCGAGCGACAGGATATTCTTCTTAAGGATGGTGCTGGCGCGCAGCGCCGCCTCCCCGCCGACCGCGGTGCCACGTGAGGCCCAGGCCCCGCCGCCGTAGGTCGAGATCGCACTGTCGTTGCCGGCGACGCTGACGTCGTCGACCGGGATGCCGAGCGTGTCGGCGACGATCTGTGCCACGGCCGTCAGCGTGCCCTGACCCTGGTCAGTCAGACTGGTCAGGCAACGCACCGAGCCCGACGGCTCGAGCCGCAACGTGCAGCCGTCCTGGGTCGAAATCGCCGCACCGGAGGGGCCGTAATAGGGCGGGCCGTAGGCGGTCTGCTCGCAGAACGTGCCAATGCCGATGCCGCGATGGATGCCGCGCCCGCGCAGTTCGCGCTGCTCCCGGCGCAGCTTATCATAGTCCATCAGCGCCACGAGCCTCTCCAGGCATTCGTGGAACGACACGGTCTCGAGTCGCTGGCCACCTGGCGTCACGCAAGGTAGCGTGGATTTTGGCCGATAATTGCGACGTTTGAACTCGACCGTGTCGATGCCGAGCTCGTGCGCGGCAAGATCGGTGAGCAGTTCGCCGACGATGCAGGCAAACGGCATGCCGACGCCGCGATACATGCCGATCAAGTTCTTGTTGACGTAAACGCTGCGCGTGCGCGCCTTGTAGCTGTCGAATAAGTAAGGCGCGCCGGTCATCACCACGGCCATCATGCCTTCGGCGACGTTGAAGCGCATCGGCATGCCATAGGCGCCGACCGCCCCCATATCGTCAATCTCCATGGCGGTGATCTCGCCCGTTCTCTTGCAGCCGATGCGGCACTTGATGCGGTGATCGCGTGCCTGCGCGTCGGAAACGAACGACTCCAGACGATCGACGCAGAACTTCACGGGCCGCCCGAAAATCACGCTCGCTACCACCGTCGCGATCTCGTCGCAGTGAACGTTGAGCTTCAGGCCGAAGCCGCCGCCGACGTCGGGCGCGACCACGCGGACCTTGTGCTCGGGGATCCCGAGATGATTCGCGAAAATCTCCTGCATCTGGAATGGAGACTGATGGGCGTGGATGACGGTCAGCGAGCCGTCGCTCGGATTGAAATCGGCGATCAGCCCGCGCGGCTCGAGGGTCATCGCCATCTGGCGCTCGAACCGCAATTCCTCCTCGATCACCACGTCAGCCTCGGCGAAGGCCTTTGCCGGCTCGCCCTTCTCCAGGGTGAAATCGAACGCCACGTTGTCGGGCATTCCATGGTGGATCACGGGCGCCCCGGGCGCAATGGCCTGGAACTGATCGGCGACGACTGGCAGCGGCTGCCATTCGATCTCGACGAGTTCCGCGGCGTCCTCGGCCTCCGCTCGGCTGTCGGCGAGGACGATCGCCGCCGGCTGGCCCTGCCAGACTGCGCGCTCGGCGGCGAACAGCCGCTGCGGGGCGGACCGGTGACCCGGTCGGTGGAGCGCGACGCCGACAAACGGTTCGCAGCGCGGATTGATCTCCACCGCCGTCAGGACGCCGGCGACGCCCGGCGCCCGGCTCGCCTTCTGGACGTCGATGGAGACTAGCTTCGCGTGCGGATGCGGACTGCGCACGAAGTAGGCATGCAGCATGCGCGGTAGCCGGATGTCGTCGATGTAGCGGCCGTGGCCGGCGAGCAGGCGCTTGAGCTCGCGGCGCGGGATGCGCGCGCCGATCCCGGTGGTCGAGGCAGCCGGTGATGCCATCAGCGTGAGCCCTTCGCGAGCACGGCCTCGATCGCATCCACGATGGCGTGATAGCCGGTGCAGCGACACATGTTGCCGGAGATGTGCTCGCGGATCTCGCTACGCGACAGCTTCTCGCCGCCCTGAACCAGCTCATACGCGGTCAGCAACATGCCTGACGAGCAGAAGCCGCATTGCGCGGCGTTGCGCGCGATGAACTCCTGCTGCAACTCGGCGAGTCTGCCGTCGTCAGACAGACCTTCGATCGTCTCAACGGACTTGCCGGAGATTTGCGCGGTCAGCGTGAGGCAGCCACGCGCGGTGCGGCCGTCTATGAGCACCGTGCAGGCGCCGCAGATTCCATGCTCGCAGCCCAGATGCGTCCCTGTCAGCTCCAGCTCCTGGCGCAGGAAATCGGCGAGGTGCTGCCGCGCCTTGGCGCGTCGTTTCAGCGGCTTCCCGTTCAGGGTCGCGACAACCTCGACCTCTTCGTCGCCGATCATTTCGACATCACCCATGCGTCCTCTGCTCCACCATGGAGTTAAGCGCGCGGCGCGTGAGCACCGTCGCCATGTGCAGCTTGGTGGCGGCGCGAAGCCCGGGCGTGTCGTCGGGTTTGACGTCGTTTCGGATCGCGGCCGCGTAGGGCGACGCATCCTCAAGCGGCACCGCAGCGCCGGACAGCGCCGCCGATACCGAGGCCGCGATCCTGGCGCGGTCAACGCAGCCGAAATAGACGATGCGCGCGCTTTCGATCGCACCGCCTCGCACGATGGCCAGCGCGGCTACGCCGGCGAGGGCGAAATCGCCATGGCGGCGCGACAGCTCGGCGAAGCCGGTGAACGTACCAGTCGGCACCTCCGGGAATTTCACCTCGACGATCAGCTCGCCCGGTCGCAAGTCGGTCTCAAACAGGCCCTTGAAGAAATCCTCCGCCTTCACCTGGCGCTCGCCCTTGGCGCTGCCCAGCACCAGCGTGGCGCCGAGCGTGACCGCACAGGCCGGCAGTTCCGCCGCCGGGTCGGCATAGGCAAGGCTGCCGCCAATGGTGCCGCGGTTGCGGATCGCAATGTGTCCGATATGCGGCGCCGCCTTTGCCAGCAGCGGCAGGTGCGCGCGGACGATCGCGGACGAGAGAAGATCGCGGTGGCGCGTGAGCGCGCCGAGCCGGACCATGCCGTCGGCGTAGGATTGACCGGTCAGCTCTGCCAGGTTGCCGATGTCGACGAGAACCTTGGGCGACGACAGCCGCATGTTGAGACCGGCGAGCAGGCTCTGGCCGCCGGCGATGGGCACGGCTTCGCCGTCGGCCTCCGCTAGCATGCGATAAGCTTCCGGCAGCGAGGCCGGCCGAACATAGCGGAAGTTGCGCGCCTTCATGCCATGCGCTCGTCCATGCCGAACGGGGATTGCGACATCCTATTGCAGCTCGGCCTTAGACAATCCCATGTAGGCTTCGCAGATCGCGGGGTCGCTGGCGAGGCCCATGGCGGGGCCTGATTTCGTCACGCGGCCATGATCGATCACGTAGGCGCGGTTCGCAAGCTCCAGTGCGTTCATAACGTCCTGCTCGACCAGCAGGATGGCGACGCCGGTGGCGTTGACCTTGCGCAGCGTCTCGGAGAGAAGTTCGGCCGCACGCGGCGCCAGCCCGAGCGACAGCTCGTCGATCAGCAGCACGCGCGGCGCCGCCATCAGGCCGCGACCGATCGCGCACATCTGCTGCTCGCCGCCGGACAGCGTGCCGGCATCCTGGCGCTGCCGCGTGGCGAGAATGGGAAACATCGCGTAGACGCGATCGAGGTCGGTGGCGATGGCGTGCTTGTCGGTGCGCAGATAAGCGCCCATCAGCAGATTGTCGCGGACGCTCATCGCCGAGAACAGGCGGCGGCCTTCCGGCACATGGGCGATGCCGGCGTTGACGAAGCCGGCCGGCGGCGCGTTCTGCATGGTCTTGCCATCGATGACGAT
>NZ_JAFAVV010000365.1 GCF_019242285.1 Bradyrhizobium sp. | reverse complement strand
CATGACATGCGCATGCGGTTTGGGCATGCCGTCCTCGGTCACGTTCCAATGCACGTTGAGATCGGCGATCATGCCCCGATCGACGAATTCGGCCCGAACGAAGTCGCGGGCCAGATCAATGCCCTGCGCCTCACTCATCTCTCGCGGGATGGCGAACTCGACCTCCCGGGCAAGCTGGGCGTCCTTCCTGATTTCGAAGGCTTCGACATCGTTCCACAACCGTTCGCGGTCGCTCCATGCCTCCGGCGCGTTCTCCGGCAGCATCATCTCAGAATGGACGACGCCTCGCTTTCCGGAAAACTCGTGGCTGCGATCAAGCCGCTCGTCGCGCAGCCGCGAGGCGGAGCGGTAGGCGGCCGACGCCACCGCGCTCGAGCCGGACTTGCGGCCAATGACCTTGACGTGAAGATGATAGATCGCCATCGCGATCAGACCACCTACACGGCGAAGCGCACGTCGGCACGACGTATAAGCGCGCCCTCCCTCGAAAAATTCTCGGGCGGGACTACCCCGTTCCAGGCCGTCCTAACGACCTTACAGCATTGCACCGGGCGCTCGACTATCATTTCTCCATCAACACTAACGGAGACGACATGCGCAAGCCGCGAGATTTCGATGGAGAGATGAAGGCGCTTCAAGACAAGGCGCGCGAACTGAAAACCCGCAAAGTGAAGCAACTCGGTGAACTGGTGATCGCGACGGGGGCGGATGCGCTCGGCGTCGACGAACTGGCAGGTGCGCTCATCGTGCTGGCCGAGACAAAGGAGGCCGGAAAGAGGGAGGCATGGGCTAGGCGCGGCGCCGCGTTCTTTCAAAGCCGGACGCAGAGAATTGCGCCAAAACCTGACCGCAACACGGACAGCGCTCCGCCGCAACGGAGCGGCGCGCAACCGGCATCAAGCCGCACAGGCGCGACATGACATGCGCACGTGGCAGGTCGAGCGCCGCAAGCGCACCCGGCATCTCATCGAACTCGGCGGCCTCGTTGTTAAATCCGGTATCGTGGACTTGACCGGCGACAACCGCACCACGATCTTCGGTGCGCTGCTTTGGATGGCCGACAGGCTCAAAAGCGATCAGCGCGAACGTGCGCGAGCGCTTTGGGCCGCAAAGGGAAAGCAGGCGTTCGACATGGACTCGGCAATGCTAGTACGTACAGATAGTTGATACGCGGTACTGACACGTTAGCTGAACGCATTGGACTTGCTCCATGACGTTTGCAGGCGCGAGAAGCTCTGTACACTACGACGTGATTATTCAGTGGAATTGTGTCGTGCCGCTCGGCGCTTCCTAATTGTCGTGCCGCGGCAAACCTTAGTAGTCGTCGTGTAGTGAAAGGACTTTCTTCGCCTCTTGCTGAAGTACATTCATCGCGCTGATGTATGGGATTGGACCGTAGCTAATGCGCGCGACGCCAAGCTTGGAGAGACGTTCATTCGAGGGCACGCCGTCCATAACCATAACATTCACGGGTAATGTGACGGCTTCGCAGAGTTGTCCGATCAGCGCATCTTCCGTCAGGCCAGGGATGAAGAAGCCAGACGCCCCTGCGTCTGCGTAGGCGGTCGCCCTTTCGAGCGCTTCGTCGACCGCTTGGGCCGCGTTCTCACTGTTCACAAAAAAAACGTCGGTCCGCGCGTTGAGGAAGAAGTCGGTGCACTTCTGCCTTGCCGCTTTGCGGATAGCACTAAGCCGCCGAGCTTGCCTGTCGAGGCTATAAAGCCCTGAGCCTTTCACGACTCGATCCTCGAAGTTGACGCCAATCACACCCAGGTCGATAAGGCGCACAATGTTGTCCGCAAGCTCGTTGTCGTCTTCACTATAGCCGCCCTCGAAGTCGACGGTGACAGGAGCATCAATGCTTGTCGCGATACGTCCAACTATTTGCTCGGCGAATTCGATCGGGATCGTTTCACCGTCTTGGTAGCCTTGCGCTGCGGCGACCGACCAACTGCTTGTCGCGATCGCTTTCGCGCCGGCATTCAGAACAGATTGTGCGCTACCTGCATCCCACGCATTGTAGAGCAGTAAGGGGGATCCTTTTACGTGGAGTTGCGCAAAGCGTTTGGCCTTTTCCTTTTGGTTCATTTCGACGCTCCTGGGTGACCGTTTAAGCCAACAGTCTTAAACAGTGACGGTACAGCAGATCAGGCATCGAGCTGATCAACAGGACCGAGAGAATCCATCTTGCCGACGTCGATCTTATTGTGGCGGAGGATGGCGCACGCACGTTGGAACACCTGTTCCGAATAAACATGCTCCGGTGAGGCAAAGACCCGCAAACCATCGCCTCCTTTTGGACCGTCAACAGGGTGGCTTGCTGGGCGCCCAAGAGAGGCTGACTTTATGGTTGCTTGCGCCCGCGACGCTCAAATTCGTCGGTGAAACGGCCGCCAGAACGGACGAGCAGGCGCGCCGTCTCCCGATCTCTCTGCTTTCGGTCCCAAGCGGAAAGGAAATTGAGGATGCGGCGCCAAATAGGGATCTTCCCCACCGAGCTAGCCACCGCCACCATCAATGCCGTGCACCAGCAGCATAAGGGTGTCCGCCCCTGCCTTTCGGTCCTTTGCAATCTCCTGATATTGGACCGACTCGTAGAACCCGCGGAAGGCCGTCGCATCTGAAAACGACAGAAGCACGATTTTGTCTCTATCCCAACGTCCCTCGATGATTTCGGGCTTCCCGTCGGCTGCCAACAGCGTTCCTCCGAATTGCTTGAGCACCCCCCTGAAATGCGCAGTGTAGCGTTCGTATGCCGCAAGATCGGTGAATTTGAGCTGTCCAACAACGTAGACGGTCATGAAGGTTTTTCTCCCATTTGATACTTTGGATGTCTCCGCCCTCCGCCAGCTCAGCCTGCCGTGGTAGACGGGGATACACTCGCTGAGAGTTGGCGCGCGACTGTCATCTTCCTCACGACTTCGGCACGCTCACATCGATCAACAGCTTCGCTATCGTGACCGCCGACTGCGCCGGCCCTTCTTCCGACTGCTGGCCCGTAACGTAGATGCCCTCGATGAGCAAGTGCAGTGCGTCGCCGAGCACGGCGGGCTGACGCGCTCCCATGGTAGCGGCGAGCTCGCGCAGGCGCTTGCGAAACACTTTCTTGTGCGCTTCGGCGACCTGCCGCGCGGGATTGTCCCGCGACGGATATTCCACCGTGGCGTTGCTGAGGCCGCAGCCGCGATAGCCTTTGCACACCGCACGCGCGGATAGCCAGCGAATGTAAGCGAGCACGTGCTCACGCGCATCGCTGTATGATTTTCTGCCGGGTTTCTCGAACTTCTCCCAGAAGTCCAGTTCATAGTCGCGCATATAGGCGGCGGCGAGATCGTCCTTGGACGCGAAGCTGCGATACAGGCTCGGCTTGGTGACGCCGGCCCGGTCGACCACGTCATCGACGCCGACAGCGCGGATGCCCTCGCGATAGAACAGCTCGCTCGCTGAGGCGCGGATCCGGTCGGCCGCCCGGACCGGACGTTCCGCAGATGGATCAACTGTTTTCTTCATGACGACTCTTCGAATTCTCCCGCACGGCACGCTTGACAATGTTACTTACCGGTACGTATACATATCGCGTTGTAACACGTACCGGTAAGTAACATGTCCAATGCCTCCGATCAAGCCGCCACCGTGTCGAGACGCCCGTTTGGCCAGAAATACGCTTTCGTCGTTGTCGCCGTGATCTTCCTTGCGCTGCTCTGTTCGGCGGGCCTACGCACGACGCCGGGCGTGCTGATGCTGCCCCTGCAGACGGCCTTCGGCTGGAACGTGGGCGTGATCTCGTCGTCAGCGGCCGTCGGCATCTTCCTCTACGGCTTCGCGGGGCCATTCGCCGCGGCCGTGATGCAGCGCTTCGGCATCCGCTGCACGGTGCTGGGCGCGCTCGCGCTGATGTCGGCATCGACCGGAGCCAGCTATTTCATGACCGTGCCGTGGCAGTTGTTCCTGACATGGGGATTGCTCTCCGGTATCGGTTCCGGCGCAGTCGCCGGCGTGCTCGGCGCTACGATAGTCAATCGCTGGTTCACTACCAACCGAGGTCTCGTCATGGGATTGCTGACGGCGAGCACCGCGACCGGCGCGCTCATATTCACGCCGGTCCTCGCGGCGCTGGCGGAATGGGGCGGCTGGAAACCGGTGGTGCTGACAGTCGCCGCATGCTGCG
>NZ_JAFAVV010000260.1 GCF_019242285.1 Bradyrhizobium sp. | reverse complement strand
GAGCCGGCCCGGCCGGTAGTCTTCTTCGTGCATGGCTCGTCGGTGACGTCGCGGGTGTTCGACCTCAACGTGCCCGGCAAGGGCGAATATTCGGTCATGAACGAATTCGCCCGCCACGGTTTTGACTGCTGGACCATGGACCACGAGAACTACGGCAAGTCCGGCCGCACCCAGGGCAATTCCGACATCGCGAGCGGCGTCGAGGATCTGAAGGCCGCCGTCGAGGTGGTGACCCGCGAGACCGGCCAGAGCAAATTCCATTTCGTCGGCGAGTCCTCGGGCGCCTTGCGCGCCGGCGCCTATGCCATGGCCGCGCCGGAGCGCATCGATCGCCTGGTGTTCGCCGCCTTCACCTACAAGGGCGAGGGCTCGCCCACGCTCGCCAAGCGGGCCGAGCAGCTCGACTATTATCGCAGCCACAACATGCGCAAGCGCGACCGCGACATGATCCGCTCGATCGCGACCCGCGACAAGCCGGGCACCAGCGACGTTGCCGCGGTCGAGGCGCTGGCCGACATCGAGATGCAGTTCGGCGACCAGATCCCGACCGGCACCTATCTCGACATGACCGCCAACCTGCCGGTGGTGCATCCACAGAAGGTGCTGGCGCCGGTGCTGCTGGTCCGCGGCGAATATGACGGGATTGCGACCGTTGCCGATCTCGAGGCCTTCTTCAACGAGCTGCCGAATGGCGACCGCCAGTTCATCATCCTGCCGGGCACCGCACATTCGGTGACGCTTGCGACCAACCGTCACCTGTTCTGGCACGTGGCGCGGGCGTTCCTGACCATGCCGACCCCGATTGCGACTTGACGACGGTTTGGACTTGCCTTTTGGGGTCCAAAATAATCCTGGGCGCCATGTCGGGACTGCCTTGCCGAGATCGTCCTTGGGACGTCATCCATCGAACAGGAGCCCTTCATGGCCAAGATGATCTTCGTCAGCCTGCCGGTCAGCGATCTCAAGCGGGCGACCGCCTTTTACGAGGCGATCGGCGCCGTCAAGAACGAGCAATTTTCCGACGACACGGCCTCCTGCATGGTGTTCTCCGAGACCATCCACGCGATGCTGATGACGCATGACAAATACCGGCAGTTCACGTCGAAGAAGATCGTCGACGCCAAGACGTCGAGCCAGCTGCTGCTCTGCGTCACCGCCCACAGCCGCGCCGAGGTCGACGACGTCGTCGGCAAGGCCGAGGCCGCAGGTGGCGTGCCCGATCCGTCGCCGAAGGACGAGTACGACTTCATGTATGGCCGCAGCTTCGAGGACCTTGACGGCCATATGTGGGGAGTGAACTGGATCGATGCCGCGGCTGCGCCGAAGGCGCACTCCGCGCCGGCTGCCGCCTGATCGAAGCCGCAAGCGAGGAGCAAGCTCATGTCGAAAGTCATGCCCTGCCTGTGGTTCAACGGCGAGGCGGAGGAGGCTGCGAACCTCTACGTGTCGCTGCTGCCCGATTCGAAGATCGAGGTGGTGCAGCGAAACACGGTCGACGGCCCCGGCGGCAAGGCGGGCACGGTGCTGGTCGTGGAGTTCACACTGGCCGGTCAGCGCTTCATGGCGCTCAACGGCGGCATGAAGGTGGAATATACCCACGCCGTCTCCTTCAAGATCGACTGCGCGGACCAGGCCGAAGTCGACCGGCTCTGGGAGGCGCTGCTCGCCGATGGTGGAAAGGCCAGTCGCTGTGGCTGGCTGTCCGATCGCTTTGGCGTGTCATGGCAGATCGTGCCGACGGCGCTGCCGAAATATCTCGGTGGTGCGGACCGCGCCGGTGCCGCGCGCGCCATGCAGGCGATGCTCGGCATGGTGAAGCTCGACATCGCCGGGCTAAAGAAAGCCTATGAGGGAGGCTAGACGAGCGATTTTGAAATTCGAATCCTATCGGCCTCCCCACTGAACCTCATCCTGAGGAGCATCGCGTGAGCGATGCGTCTCGAAGAATGGCCACGGGCGACGGTTGTGCAAGCGGCCATCCTTCGAGACGCGAGCCTTCGCCCTTGGGCAAAGGCTCGCTCCTCAGGATGAGGTCGGAGAGCCTGGAAGCGACAGGTCCCACAGAATCGCTCGTCTAGAGCGTTTTCGAGCGAAGTGGATACCGGTTCGCGTGAAGAAAACGCGTCAAAACAAAGAAGCTAGAGCTTCCGTTCCGATTCCATCGGAACGGAAGCTCTAGTGCGGCTCGGGGCGCCAGATCCGACGCGAGAGCATGATCATGGTGCAGACCGCGGCATAGGCCACGAGCGAGGCCGTCACCAGGCAAGCAAGCCCGGTCATCCCGGCACCGAAGCTGGTGACGGCGATCCAGCCGCCTCCCGCCGCGATCAGGATGCGTGCCAGCGACGCCGCGAGCGGTCCCATCGCGCGGCCGGTGCCTTGCGCGGCAAAGGAGGTGACAAAACCGAAGCCGAGCGCGCTGTAGGCGGGCGCCACGATGCGCAAGTAGGTCGTGCCTTCGCGCACGACTTCCGCATCATGGCTGAAGAGATGCAGCCAGGCCGTCGGAAACACCGCCACGGCGACGCCGATCGTGCCGGTGAAGAGCAGGCCGACGCCGCCGCTGATCCAGCCGATCCGCCGCGCCCGTGCCGTCTGGCCCGCGCCCATGTTGACGCCCACCATGGTGAGCGTCGCAGTGCTGATGCCGAACAATAGCGGGATCATGATGTAGTCGAGCCGCGAGGAGATGCCGTAGCCGGCCAGCGCCGAGGTCCCGAACAGGCCGACCGCGCCGGTGATGAGGATGACATTGAGGTTGGTCAGCACCGCATTCACCGCGGTGGGAATGCCGACCTTCAACATGTCGGCGAACAGCGCAGCGCGTAGCCGCACGACGCGGAAGGTGAGGCCGGAGCGGCCAGAGGCCATGTAGCGCAGCAGGAACAGCATCGCGGCGGTGTAATAGAGGCCGAAGGCGATGCCGGCGCCGCCGATGCCGAGCCGCGGGAACGGGCCAAGCCCGAAGATCAGCACCGGAGAGACCGGGATGGTCACGATCGCGCCGACCAGCGTCACCAGCGCGGGCACCTTGACATTGCCGGAGCCGCGCAAGGCGGCCGCCTGCAGGTTGACGATCCACACCGGGACAGCACCGGCGAAGAGATAGTTGGAATAGGTGATCGCGGCGGCGAGCGCGTCGCCGCTGCCGCCCAGCGTGCGGTACAGCAGCGGGCCGCCCAACGTCGCACCGAGCGTGAACAGCCCGCCGAAGACGATCGCCAGCACCACGGCATGAAACAACAGCGCGTCGGCGTCGTTGCGGCGGCCGGCACCGACCGCGCGCGCCACCGCGGAGGCGACGCCGCTGCCGAGCCCGCCATTCGACATCATGGTCATCAGCATGAAGATCGGAAACACCAGCGCCGCGCCTGCGAGCGCGCCGGTGCCGAGGAAGCCGACATAATAGGCTTCCGCGATGTTCACCGCAGTCTGCGCCACCAGCACCGTCACGGTCGGCAGCGCCAGCTTCAACAGCGTGGGCAGGATCGGCCCGGTCAGCAGCGCCGCCCGGGTCGCCTGACTGCGTGCCGCTGCGGGCGCCGCCGCCGGACGCACCGGCGTCGCCTCTTCAGCGGTGGCCCGAAGCCGCATCTCCCCGCCCGCGGGCAATGCCGCCACCTGTTCCAGTTCCATGATCCAGATTCCGCCTGTCGCCCACCGGGCCTTTCCAATTGCATTATGATCATAATACGCTATGATAGCCGTAGTGCAATAGCGGACGTGTGGCGTTATCACATGGCCGCCCTGAAACCGGAAGACCGGCATGCGCTACGAGAAGGGCCACAAGGACGAGACGCGCCAGCGCATCATCGAGGTCGCCGCGCGCCAGTTCCGCGAGAACGGTTTTGCGGCGGCGGGTGTTGCCGGGCTGATGGCAGAAGCCGGGCTGACCAACGGCGCCTTCTACGCGCATTTCGACTCGAAGGAGGATCTGCTGCGCGCCGTGCTCGCGGACGCCTATGGCCGGCGCGAGCAGACGCTGCGCAACAATCTCGAAACCGGGAAGGGGTTGGAGGGGACGCTCCGCGACTATCTCTCGCCGCGTCATCGCGACGATCCCGGCCACGGCTGCCCGACGGCTGCGATGGCGGCCGAGATCGCCCGCCATCCGAAGCGCACCCGCGATGCCTTCACCGGCAAGGTCTACTCGCTGGTCGAGCTGATGGCCGCACAGATCGAGAGTGGCACGGCCGCCGAGCGGCGCCGGACCGCGGTCGCGCTCTACGGCCTGATGATCGGCACCTTGCAACTCGCGCGCGCCGTCAACGACCGCAAGCTGTCCGACGAGATTCTCGAAAGCGGAATCGACGCGGCGCTGACGCTCGCCGACGGCTGATTTAGTTCGTGCGGTGTGGCAGGCCGGGCGGAGCCGTAGGGCGGGCTAAGGCGCGCACGCGACGATGCTGCGCATCGCGCGGAGCGCCGTGCCCACCATTGCATTAACAGCACGGCTTCGAATAATGGGCACGCTCCTGCCTTCGTGCGGCGAACTTATGCGCACTTGGCCCGCTTGGCCCACCCTACGGATCTACGATCCTCGCGAATAACCTACTAATAATTGATCCGCAGCCCCACGCCGCCATGCACGGTGTTACCGACCGGCTGCGGGCCGAGCGTGCCGTTGACGAACAGGTCGGCGATCCAGCCGTCGTGCAGGCGGAAGCCGAGCCGGCCGCCATATTCGAACCAGTCCTGGTTGCCGATCGTCGGGGTCACGTTGCCGTTGCCGGTGACGGCCGCGACGATGCCCGAATGGTTCGCGAACGACTGCACGAAGAAGCCGTTGACGTTGCCCTCGACGCTCGATCCGAACAGATGCGTCCACTGCCCGCCGAGCTTGACGAGGTTGGTGCGGTCGGTGCCCGTGTTGACGGTGGCATCGAACGGGTTGAACGCGGAGGCGGGGTCGGCATAGCCGGACACGCGCTGCCACAATTGCCAGAGCTCGACAGAGCCCGCGACCTCGTCGCGCGGCGAGAACCGGCTGATCCAGCCGGCACGCCCATACACGGCATAGTCGGCGCTGTTGGTCGAACTGGTGAGCGACACCGGACCCAGGTTCGTCACGTAGCTGCGGGTGTAGTTCACCCGCTGGAACGGCGAGAAGATGGTGCCGACATCGAAGAACGGCCGCGACGATCCCCAGTCGGTGAAATCGTAGCGCAGCGCGAGCGCGCCGATCGGCGCGCTGGTGACGTGATAGCCGTTCTCGCTGTACTGGGTGTAGGCGAGGCCGGCCAGCAGTGAGAGGTTGTTGGTCAGCTCCTTGCGGCCATGCACGCCGGCCGTGAACGAGCCGACGGAGCCGAAGGCGCTGACACAGTCGTGGCAATTGACCTGCTCGTTGACGCCGAGCAGCACCGAGCCGAGCACCTGGTTGGTGATCATCTGGTTGAAGCGCTGGTCGGCGACGCCCTTGATCGACGCGCCGCTGGAATCCGCGCCGGTCACCCGCGGCGGTGGATTCTCTTCGGGCGGCGGCGGTGGATCCGATGGTGGCGGGTCTGACGGCCCGCATTCGCTGCAGCAATTGTTGTAGTTGGTCGCGAGCGTGTTGCACGAGCCCTCTGCAGCGGCGCTGCGCGCCTGGAACGAGAGGAGCGCCAGCGCAACGATTGCGGTGAGGGCGATCGAGACGGCCAGGCTGAGCAGGGATTTGATCATGGTCAGCGCCCGCACAGGATGCCGGTGAAGTCCTGACCCGGCGTGGCATTGGCAAAATCGTTGATGGTGCAGAGCCCGCTCGTCGACGCGCAGGTCGCAGCAAAGCTCCATGCTGGATTGCCGGTCTTGGCGATCGTGGTCTTGCCGCCGGTCGCCGTGATGATCGCGGTGTCGCCGGGCTGCGTGAGCTGCATGCACTGGAAGTGCAGGGTGCAGACGTTCGCGGCGCCCTCCTGCAGCACGACGGTGGTCTTGCCGCGCTGCGACAGGATGTCGAGTATCGTGCCACGCACGCCGATGGTCGCGATCGGGGTCGTGATCTTGTAGGCGGCCTTCTCCGAATGCCCGGTGACGAAGCGGAACGCGCCGGTCGTCAGCCGGATCGCGATGTCGCGATAGCTGTGCTCGTCGTTGAAGACGGTGCGGTCGAGCTTGACGCTGGCGTTGGGGCCGAGCGAAAGGTTGGTGCTGTCCGCCATCACGAAGCGCGCGGCGCTTTCGTCTCCGGTACGCACCGTCTCGTCGCGCAGCACGCCGTCGCCGACATTGATCTGGCTGGTGGCCGCGGCCGCGACGCGCAGCACTTCCTTCTGCACGATGACCGCTTCGCCGATCCGCGACTGCGCCTGGGCGGCTTGCGGTGCCAATGCCCCGGACAGGAAAAAAACACCGAGAACGAGAACGCAACGATACAAATACATATCACTACCGAACGCTGAATATGTCCCAAGGTAGCTGAATTCGCGTGCAAATGATGTTGTAAAATTGTCACTAGCTCGCCCGCTCTCGGTCGCCTAGTTGTAGTAGCGCCAACATGCGTTCAACGCGCGGGTACGAAAACTGTGCTCAACCGCTCTCGTGCAGATGGCGACGCGCCTGCCGTGAAAGCCTTGCGTGAGCCTTCGCCGGCTCCAGGCGTTTCTGTCGCGCGGACCTTGCTGATCCCGGTCGTCCTGTTCGCCGTCGCGCATCTCGCCTTGCTGGCCGGCATCACCACGCCGAGCAAGTTCGTCTTCGACGAGGTGCACTACGTGCCGGCGGCGCGGCAGATGCTCGAGCCCGTCATGCCCGAGCCGATGCTCAACCCGATGCACCCGCCATTGGCAAAGCAGTTGATTGCGCTCTCGATCCGCGCCTTCGGCGACAACCCGCTGGGCTGGCGATATCCCGGCGCGCTGTTCGGCGCGCTCGCAGTGGTCGCGGTCTATCTCTGCGGTCTCGTGCTGTTCGAGGCGCAGGCGCCTGCGATCGCCGCAGCGCTGCTCGCCTTCTTCAACCAGATGCTGTTCGTGGTCGCGCGGACCGCGATGCTGGACATCTTCGCATTGACCTTCGCCCTGTTCGGCATTGCGGCCTTCCTGAAAGGTTTCGGCGAGCCGCGGCCACAGCGCTGGTTCGCGCCCGCAGGCCTTGCCTTCGGCCTGTCCGCCGCCTGCAAGTGGAGCGGATTGTTTCCGCTTGCGACCGCGATCGTGATCGTTGCCGCGACGCGGCTGTTGCAGGGCTGGCGAACGCAGTTCGCCGACGCCAGGGATTCCGACTGGTATCGCCCGGACCGCTGGCCCGAGTTCGGGCCGGCGCATTTCGCCGTCTGCTTCGTGCTGGCGCCGGCGATTGCCTACCTCGTGCCCTTCGTCGTGCTTGACGGATTTTCGCCGGCTGCCCTCATCGAGGCGCAGCGCCGCATCTTCGTCGACAACACCACCTCGACGCTGGGGACCCACACCTATGCGAGCACATGGCCATCCTGGCCCTTCCTGATGCGGCCGGTCTGGTTCCTGTTCGACAAGACCAGCGATGAGGAAATCGCGGCCGTGGTGCTGCTCGGTAATCCGGTGCTGCTCTGGTCGGCGCTGGTCGCGGTGCTGATCACCTTGCGCGACGTCGTGGTGGCGCGGCGGGCGGATGCCTTCCTCATCCTGTCGTTCTACACGGGTCCCTATCTCACCTGGGCGCTGCTGCCGCGCACGCTCGGCTTTCTTTATTATTACCTGCCTTCGGCCACCTTTGCCTCGCTGGCCCTGGTATACACGCTGCTGCGACCGAATATGCCACGCTGGACGCTCTGGGCGTTCGTTGCGATCGCAGGCGCGGCTTTTGTGATGATGCTGCCGGTGTCTGCCGCCTTCGTCGGCACGTCGATGGCGATCTTCAGCCGCCTGATGATCTTCCAGAGCTGGATCTGATACGACGTTGCAGCCGGTTCCGCATGTGGTTTTGGCGTCGTTGTTGACGACGCTCGCTCAGGTAGTCCATTTTGCCTGACCATTATCGGGCAATTGATTCAACACACCTTCAAATTTAAGGGAAGTCGGGGATGTGGGCCTTCCTGGAGCGGCTGCTGGATTCGTCGACGCTGTCGCCGCACGGCATCTGTCTGTTGTGGGAGCCGGAGCTGATCTGGCTGCACGTCGCCTCCGACGCGGTGATCGCCGCGGCCTATTTCTCGATTCCGGTCGCGCTCTCGATCTTCGTGTCGCGGCGCCGCGACGCGGATTTCGGCTGGATCGTCTGGGCCTTCGCCCTGTTCATCATGGCCTGCGGCTTCACCCATGTGATGTCCATCATCACGCTGTGGGTGCCGGCCTACGGTCTCGAAGGCCTCATCAAGGCGTTGACTGCGGCGGCGTCCATCGTCACGGCGGTGATGCTCTGGCCGTTGCTGCCGAGGGCGCTGGCGTTGCCGTCGCCTTCCCAGCTTCGAGCCACCGAGGCGGCGCTGGCGCAGGAGGGTTTGCAGCGGCGCGAGGCCGAGGCGATGCTGCGCCATTCGCAGAAGATGGAAGCGATCGGGCAGCTCACCGGCGGCGTCGCGCACGACTTCAACAACCTGCTCATGATCATCCTGGGCAACCTCGAAATGGCCCAGCAGAGCCTCTCCTCATGGAGCGTTGCCGCGCGGGACAAGCTGGCGCGCGCAATCGACAGCGCGGCGGGCGGCGCCCAGCGGGCCGCGGTGCTGACCCAGCGGCTGCTCGCCTTCGCGCGGCGTCAGACGCTCGATCCGCGGCTGACCAACGTCAACCAGTTGATCGGCGGCATGTTGGAGTTCTTCCGGCGGACGCTGGGCGAGAATATCGATCTTCGGGTCGTCAGCAGCAACGGGCTGTGGCAGGTCGAGGTCGATTCGAGCCAGATGGAAGCGGCGATCCTCAACCTCGTGGTCAATGCCAAGGACGCCATGGCCGGCAGCGGCAAACTGACCATCGAGACGAGCAACATCTTGATCGATGAGAGCCAGTCGCAGCAGGACCCGGGCCTGCCGGTCGGTCAATACGTCCTGATCTCGGTCAGCGACACCGGCATGGGCATGTCGCGCGAGGTCCAGGAGAAGGCATTCGATCCGTTCTTCACCACCAAGGAGCCGGGGCAGGGCACCGGCCTCGGGTTGAGCCAGGTCTACGGCTTCGTCAAGCAGTCCGGCGGGCACGTCAAGATCGACAGCGAGGCCGGCCACGGCACGATCATGAGGATTTATCTGCCGCGCGCGCATGTCGTTGCTGGCGCCGCGCGCGAGGATGAGGTGCCGATTGCCGCAAGCCACGGCAGCGAATCGATCCTGGTGGTCGAGGATGAGGCCGGCGTCAGGTCCTACCTGGCCGAGACGCTGCGCGACCTGAACTACCGGGTCCTCGAGGCCGCCGACGGCGGGGCGGCGCTCGCGTTGCTCGAAAAGCGCCCGATTCGCGTCGACCTGCTGCTGACCGACATCGTGATGCCCGGCATCAACGGCCGCCAGCTCGCCGAGACGATGCGAAGCCGCCAGCCCGATTTGAAGGTGCTGTTCATGACCGGCTACTCGGGTGATGCCGTCGCGCATCAGGGCCGGCTCGATCCTGGCGTGTCGCTGCTGCAGAAGCCGCTGACGCAGACCATGCTCGCGGCCAAGATCAGGGACGTGCTCGACAAGCCGTAGGCCGCTCCGAGCTCGCCTCGGCGCGCTCAGAAGCTGAACCAGGGGACCCGGTTCCAGTAGACGCGGCTGTGATAGAGATGCGGCCAATAGATCGGGAACGGCTCCCAATAGGCGTAGTGCCGGTAGTGCCGACGCGCGTAACGGTGGCGGTAGGCGTGGCGCGGCGCCGGCTCCGCCTCGGCTTGCCGGGCCGCGGGCTCGGCGGTCCTCGGCGCAATCGATGGCCGCGCCGTGTATCTCGGCGTTTCGGCCGGGGCGGCATCCTCGGCATGGACGGCAATCGCGGGGCTGACGGCAAGCAATGTTGCGACGGCAACTGAGGACAAAATCGTCTTCATCTCGATATTTCCCAATAAACCGATGAAAAATTCAAAGTTTGTCGGGCGGTCGCACCCACCGGAGGTCAAAAGCCGAACCGCCCGCCGCGTCAAGCGCGGCGGGCGGTTCGTGGCTGCGGCCCTTACTGCGACGCGGCCTTGGTGTCCATGTTGACGACCTGGACGCGGCGGTTGATCGCGTCGGTCGGATCGTTGGCGTCCTTCAGCTTGGTCTTGCCGTAGCCGACGGTGACGAGATCCGAGGCGGTGAGATGATAGTTCTGCACCAGGTAGCGCTTGATGGTATCGGCGCGCCGCTCGGACAGGTCCTGGTTGAAGGCGTCGCCGCCGATGCCATCGGTGTGGCCGGCGACCACGAACGTCGTGCCTTTCAGGCTCGGGTCGGACAGGGCCTTGCCGAGTTCCCGCACCGCCTGGGTCGAGGTCCTGGCGATCGCGGCCGAGTTGTAGTCGAACTGGATCTCCAGATCGATGTTCGGCTTGCTCGCGGCGATCTCGGCGATCTGTTCGCGCTCGCCGGTCGACAGCGAACGGGTGCTGCGGTTGCGGACGCTGTTGACGAAGTTGACCTCCTTGGTCTTGACCGACGGATCCACCGCGGGGACGGCGACCGACAGGCCGCGGGTCAGCGGCTTCGGCTTCAACTGCTTGATGATCTGATCGGCCGGCACGACCTCGCCGGCGAAGGCCAGGCCCACGGTCATCGAGAGCGCGGCGCCGACCGTGATCGCCTTAATTCCGAAAAACCTTGGTAAGCTGGTCATCGTCTTGATCCTTGGTGTTGAACGCCAGATGGCGTTTGGATGCTGCGACCATAAAATCGGTTCACACGCCTGAATGTGATACGCGTCACGGGGCAATAAGCACTTGAAACTACGCCTTTCCGGTCCCGCAGCCTATGCGATGCGGATACCGCTTCCAGCCCCATCTTAGGTGGGCCACCTCATGTTTGGATGGCGCCACCTCATTTGAAGCGTCAGCATGACGGACCGTTCGCTGTCGTTTCATTTCAAGCGGGCCCCGTCGCGCCGCGCAGGCGATCGGTTCGATCCCCCCTTTGTCGAGGGTGACCCGGATCACAGTCCGCGCCGCGGCTGCGGCGCACATTCCTCCATCATCGGCCCGCAAAGAAATACGGGACGCGGCCATCAAGGGTTCGAAGCAGGGGGAGAGTGGATCATGCGCTTCTGGATCGCAGCCTTGTCCGTCGCAGCATTGCTGGTCAGCGGCGACGCCGCCTTCGCCGAGAGGCGGGTCGCCTTCGTGGTCGGCAACGGCGCCTACCGCAACGTGCCGCCCTTGCCCAACCCGGCAATCGATGCCGCGACGATGGCCGCCACATTGCGCAACGTCGGCTTCCAGGTCGTCGAAGGCGTCAACCTCACCCGCGATGGCATGACGGACAAGCTGCTCGAGTTCGGCAAGCGCGCCGAAGGCGCCGACGTCGCGGTGTTCTTCTACGCCGGCCACGGCATCGCCGTGAACGGCACCAACTATCTCCTGCCGATCGATGCCGACCTCAGGTCCGAAATGGACGTCAAGCTCGGCGCGGCCATCAATGTCGACCTCACGCTCGAGCAAACCCTGGCGGACGCCAAGGTCAAGCTGGTGTTCCTCGACGCCTGCCGCGACAATCCGTTCGCGGCCAAGATCCGCTCTGCGAAGGTCACCCGCAGCGTCACCGTCGATTCGGGCCTTGCCGAGATGAAGTCGGGCGAGGGCACGCTGATCGCGTTCGCCACCGGGCCCGGACAGACCGCGCTCGACGGCGAGGTCGGCACCCATTCGCCGTTCACCCGCGCGCTGGTCGCCAACATCGCGCAGCCCGGCGTCGAGATCCAGCAGGCCATGACCCGCGTCCGCGCCCAGGTCAATGACGAGACCAACAAGAGCCAGCTCCCCTGGAATCACACCAACCTGATCGGCACGGTGTATCTCAACCCGGCCGCGTCCTCCTCCGAGAAGGCGGCCGATGCGCCGGCCGCGGCACCGGCCCAGGCGTCAGCCATCGAGATCGAATTCTGGCGCTCGGTGAAGGATTCCAACAAGCCCGAGGAGCTCAACGCCTATCTCACCAACTACCCGAGCGGCACCTTCAAGTCGCTGGCGCTGGCCCGCATCGCGAGCCTGCAGAACGGACCGTCCACCACCACCCGCAACCTGACCGCCGGCATCGATCCCGAAACCTTCACGCAGGAGGCCGACCAAGGCAGCGAGGACCGGATCGGTCTCGACAAGGCCCAGCGGCGTGACGTGCAGCGCCGTCTCACCGGGCTCGGCTTCGACACCAAGGTGAATGGCCGGTTCGACGAGACGACGCGTGCGACGCTCAGGCGCTGGCAGGCCGCACGCGGCTATCCCGCCACCGGCTATCTCAATGATCTGCAGCACAAGGCCCTGACCTCGGAGATCGTCTCGACCCGTACGGCCGCGGCCGATGAAGGCGGCGAGGACACCGGCCGTCGGTCGTCTCGCCACGACGGCGGCCGGCACAATTATCGCGGCGGCGGTGGGCCCGGCGGCTTGTTCGGCCACATGATGGGCGGCCTGTTCCGGTAATTCTTGCTTCGTCCCCAAGCCTTCAAGGCGCCGGGGTTCCCGGTCGCCTTGTTTTCCGGGATGGTATCGCAAAGCCGACTCCGCGCCGCCGATCTGCGGACAAGGAATCGGCCAGATAGCTGCCTAGAGGTGGCAAAAAAGTACACTTACAACAAAAACGAGTGGCGCCAGGCCGTGGTCCAATCCATCAAACGTCAATCCGACTATCAAGGGTATCGAACTGGCAGTACCGATCGGATCATCATCAACTCGATGCCGATCCTGGTCGGTGCCGCGATGATCGCGGCGGCGATCCTGCTGTCCACCTTGGTCACGGCGCTCGGGACACGTTATGTCGGCATGGAGGGCCCGACCGAGGACAGCGCCTGGCTGGTGGATCGCCTGACCGGCAGCATCTATCGCTGCGAGGCCCGCACGCAGGGCAGGGCGTCCTGTGCCGGCGAAACGGCAGCCGGCAGCGTGCCGCAACCCAAGCAATAGAAGTCGGCGCCTGATCTCTTTTGGGATACCGGTCCATGCGCCTTCTGGCGCGCGCGAATCCCGCTACATTGTCACGGATGCCCCGCGCGATCGAACCCGTGCCCCTCAGCAAGCTTCAGGCGAAGCGCATCTGGCTAGCCGCGCAGGGGCTCGACACGCGGGCGCCATTCGGCGCCGGGGCCGACGCCGTGGCCGAGGCGGTCGCCCATCTCGGCTATGTGCAGATCGACACCATCAACGTCATCGAGCGCAGCCATCATCACATCCTCTACACCCGCATCCCGGATTATCGTCGCGCCGACCTGCGCCAGGCGCAGAGTGCCGACCGGAGCGTGTTCGAATACTGGACCCATGCGCTGTCCTATGTGGCGGCGAAGGACCTGCGCTTCTTCCTGCCGTCGATGCGGCTGCACCGGCGCGAGGGCCACAAATCCTATCCCTCGGTTACGCCGGCCGACATGCGCAAGGTGATGCGGCGCCTGCGCGAGGGCGCGCTGACGATCCGCGACATCGACGACGACGTGCTGGTGGAGAAGAGCCATCTGTGGGCGAGCCGCAAGCCGTCCAAGCGCGCGCTGCAGCTCGCCTTCTACGAAGGCAAGGTGACGATCTCCGAGCGCAACGGCATGCTCAAGACTTACGAACTGATGGAGCGACACTTTGGCTGGGACAAGCTTCCGAAGGGGGCGACGGCCACGGAAGTCACGGCCTATCTGCTCGACCGCGCGCTGCGCGCGCAGGGCGTGGTCTCGCTGGACTCGGCCTGCCATCTCGACGCGCCGAGCAAGCCCGCGATCCGCCGCCTGATCGAGCAGCGCCTGAGGCGCGGCGAGCTCGTGCCGGTCGCGCTCGAAGGCGCCGGCAAGCAGGCGCATTTTGCGGCGCCTGAGACGCTCGCGGTGCAGCGGGAAGACGGCGGGCTCGTCCACATCCTCTCGCCGTTCGATCCGCTGATCATCCAGCGCAAGCGCACGCATCTGTTCTTCGACTATGAGCACAAGTTCGAGGCCTATGTGCCGAAGGAGAAGCGCCTGTTCGGCTATTTCGCGCTGCCGGTCCTGGTCGATGATGACATCGTCGCCGCGCTCGACCTCAAGACCGACCGGCAGAAGCGGAAGCTCCTGCTGCAGCAATGGAGCTGGGTGGGCGAGGGCAAGCGCGCGAGAGGCGAGGCCCGCAAGGTATTGAAGCGCCGCATCGAGGGGGAGCTGCACCGGTTCGAGCGGTTTCAGTTGGGGGAGCTGCGGCAGACAAGTGAGCTGAAGGAGGGCCCCTCGGTCCGTGCCGCCGTCACACCCTTAACTTTCACGAAATCCTGATGACTGACGATTATTGACTTTTATCAGTCAGCTACGACACTCCTCACGAAATTCAGCCGTGGGAGAGTCCGATGCTGGCTCGATCAGTTTTATCGAATTATTACAAACTCTTAGCGGGCGTGGCGCTGGCCTCCGTGGCGATCATGCTCGCGGGTTGCAACGAGCAGGTGGCGCAAAAGCCGGCCGCGGCGCGGCCTGTCCTCGTTGCAACCGCCCATTATGAGGCGGCGACGCCCGAGCGCAGCTTCGTCGGCACCATTCGGCCCCGGATCGAGGCGGATATGGGCTTTCGGGTGCCTGGCAAGGTGGCGAAACGCCTGGTGGAAGTCGGGCAGATGGTTGAGGTTGGTCAGCCCTTGGCCACCCTCGACGAGGTCGACCTGAAGCTGCAGGCCGAGCAGGCGGATGCCGAGCTGAGTGCTGCGACCGGCGTGCTGGCGCAGGCGGGCGCTGCCGAGACCCGTGCCAAGGAATTGCGCGCCAAGGGCTGGGCGACCGACGCCCAGATGGACCAGGCGCGTGCCGCGGCGGACGAGGCCCGCGCCCGGCTGAACCGGGCCGAGCGTTCGGTCGATCTCACCAAGAACTCGCTGTCCTATGCGACGCTGGAAGCGGATGCGCGCGGCGTCGTCACCGCGACCCTGATCGAGCCGGGCCAGGTGGTCGCCGCCGGCCAGACGGCGATCCGCGTCGCGCGGTTTGCCGAGAAGGAGGCCGTGGTCGCGATTCCCGAGACGCTGGTGGAGCGCGCCAGGACGGGCAAGGCGAGCGTCACGCTGTGGTCGGAGCCCGGCCGGAAGTACGAGGCGAAGCTGCGCGAGATCTCGCCGAGCGCCGATCCCGCCACCCGC
Organism: Bradyrhizobium sp.; assembly: GCF_019242285.1. Lineage (GTDB taxonomy): Bacteria > Pseudomonadota > Alphaproteobacteria > Rhizobiales > Xanthobacteraceae > Bradyrhizobium. Next base: position 8,868 of record NZ_JAFAVV010000260.1, on the reverse strand, counting down.
ACCTATCTCGCGAAGTTCTCGCTGCCCGGCGCAGGCGACAGCGTTGCGCTCGGCATGACCGCGACGCTGACGCTGTGCGACACCGCGAGCCAGCGCGTGGCGCGGCTGCCCCTGTCGGCGCTGTTCAGCGAAGGGACCGGCCCCTCATTCTATGTCGTCGACGACCAGGGTCAGGTCACGCTGAAGCCGGTGCAGGTGAAGGCTTATGAGAGCAACGACGTCGTCATCACCGGCGGCGTCGACGAGGGCGCCAAGATCGTGGCGCTCGGCGTGCAGAAGCTCGATCCGAGTCAGAAGGTGCGGGTGGTGTCGGCGCTGTCGTTCTAGCTGCCGCCGTCATTCCGGGTCTGGTCCTTCGGACCATCCCGGAATGACGGAGAAGGAAAACAGTCGGTATTCGATCCGGAGGGTGCGATGAAGCGGTTCAACCTGTCGGCCTGGGCGGTCAGCCATCCCGCGCTGGTCCTGTTCCTGATCGTGGCGCTCGGCGTCGCCGGCTTCTTCTCCTATCAGAAGCTCGGCCGGGCCGAGGATCCCTTCTTCACGGTCAAGGTCGTCAACGTCTCGGCGATGTGGCCGGGCGCGACGGCGTCCGAGATGCAGATGCAGGTCGCCGACCCGCTCGAGAAGAGGATGCAGGAGCTGCCCTATTTCGAGAAGGTGCAGACCTATTCGAAGCCGGGCTTCACCGCGATGCAGGTCACCTTCCGCGACTCCACGCCGCCGAAGGACGTGCCTTATCTGTTCTATCTCCTGCGCAAGAAGCTGGTCGACGCGCAGGGCAAATTGCCGGCCGGCCTGCTCGGGCCTGTGGTCAATGACGAGTTCTCCGACGTCGATTCCATCCTCTATATGATGACCGGCGACGGCGCCGACTATGCCCAGCTCAAAAAGACCGCCGAGGGCCTGCGCCAGCGCCTCTTGAAGGTCGACGGCGTCACCAAGGTCGATCTCTACGGCACCCAGGACGAGCGTATCTTCGTCGAGTTCTCGCATGCCAAGCTCGCCACGCTCGGTATCACCCCGCAGGCGCTGTTCGATTCGCTCGCCAAGCAGAACAACGTCGTGCCGGCCGGCACGGTCGAGACCTCCTCGCAGCGCGTGCCGCTGCGCGTCACCGGCGCGCTCGACGGTGCCAGGGCGGTCGCGGAGACGCCGGTCGAGAGCAACGGCCGCGTGTTCCGGCTCGGCGACATCGCCACCGTCACCCACGGCTTCGTCGATCCGCCGACCTTCAAGGTGCGCCAGGAAGGCAAGCCCGCGATCGGCATCGGCGTCGTCACCGCCAAGGGCGCCAACATCCTGGAGCTCGGCAAGCAGGTGACGGCCGCGACCGACGGCTTCATGAAGGCGGTGCCGCAGGGCATCAATGTCGAATTGATCGCCGACCAGCCCAAAGTGGTCGATCATGCGGTCGGCGAGTTCATCGATTCCTTCGTCGAGGCGCTGGCGATCGTGCTGTTCGTCTCCTTCCTCGCGCTCGGCTGGCGCACCGGTTTCGTGGTCGCGGCCTCGGTGCCGCTTGTGCTCGCGATCGTCTTCATCGTGATGAACGTGATGGGGCTCGACCTGCACCGCATCACGCTGGGCGCCCTGATCATCGCGCTCGGCCTCCTGGTCGATGATGCCATCATCGCGGTCGAGATGATGGTCGTGAAGATGGAGCAGGGCTGGGACCGCATCAAGGCGGCGTCCTTTGCCTGGGAGTCCACCGCGTTTCCGATGCTGACGGGCACGCTGGTCACCGCGGCCGGCTTCCTGCCGATCGGCTTCGCCAATTCGGCGGTCGGCGAATATGCCGGCGGCATCTTCTGGATCGTCGCGATCGCGCTGGTCGCGTCGTGGTTCGTCGCCGTGATCTTCACGCCCTATATCGGTGTCAAGCTGCTGCCGAACGTCAAGGTTCACGCCAACCACGATCCGCATGCGATCTACGAGACCCGCGTCTACCGCGCGCTGCGCCGCGTGATCGCCTGGTGCGTGGAGCACCGCGTCAAGACCGTGCTCGCGACCGTCGGCGTCTTCGTGGCCGCGATCGTGGCCTTCGGTCATGTGCAGCAGCAGTTCTTCCCGCTGTCGGAGCGCCCCGAATTGTTCCTGCAGCTCCGCCTGCCCGAGGGCACCGCGATCAACGTGACCGAGAAATCCGTGGACAAGGCCGAGACCCTGCTCGCGGGCGACAATGATATCGCGACCTACACCGCCTATGTCGGGCAGGGCTCGCCGCGCTTCTGGCTTGGCCTGAACCCGCAATTGCCGAATGAGGCGTTTGCCGAGATCGTGATCGTCGCCAAGGACGTCAAGGCGCGCGAGCGCATCAAGGCCAAGATCGAGAATGCGGTCGCCGACGGCACGCTGTCGGAGGCGCGGGTGCGCGTCGACCGCTTCAATTTCGGCCCGCCGGTCGGCTTCCCCGTGCAATTCCGCGTGATCGGTCCGGATACGCAGAAGGTGCGCGAGATCGCCTACCAGGTCCGCGACATCATGAAACAGAATCCCAACGTCAAGGAGCCGCAGCTCGACTGGAACGAGCAGTCGCCCTATCTCAAGCTCGTCGTCGACCAGGACCGCGCCCGCGCGCTCGGTCTGACCCCGCAGGACGTCTCGCAGGCGTTGGCGATGCTGATCTCCGGCGTCCAGGTCACGACCGTGCGCGACGGCATCGAGAAGGTCGGCGTCGTCGCCCGTGCGGTGCCGTCGGAGCGGCTCGACCTCGCCCATGTCGGCGACCTCACGGTGACGTCACGCAATGGTGTCGCCGTGCCGCTGCAGCAGATCGCGAAGATCGAGTATTCCCACGAGGAGCCGATCCTGTGGCGGCGCAACCGCGACATGGCGATCACGGTCCGCGCCGACGTCAATGACGGCGTCCAGGCCCCCGACGTCACCAACCAGATCTCGCCGAAGCTGCAGCAGATCCGCGACCATCTCGAGCCGGCCTACCGGATCGAGGCGGGCGGCGCGTTCGAGGAATCCGCCAAGGGCAACGCCTCGATCTTCGTGCTCTTCCCGATGATGGTGATCGTGATGCTGACGCTCTTGATGATCCAGCTCCAGAACTTCTCACGCCTGCTGCTGGTGTTCCTGACCGCGCCGCTCGGCATCGTCGGCGCGTCGCTCGGGCTCAACGTCGCCAACCAGCCGTTCGGCTTCGTGGCGCTGCTCGGCCTGATCGCGCTCGCCGGCATGATCATGCGCAACACGGTGATCCTGGTCGACCAGATCGAGACCGATGTTTCCCACGGCCTGACCCGTAAGGAGGCGATCGTGGAGGCCACCGTCCGCCGCGCCCGTCCGGTGGTGCTGACGGCGCTCGCCGCCATCCTCGCCATGATCCCGCTGTCGCGCTCGGCGTTCTGGGGGCCGATGGCGATCACGATCATGGGAGGTTTGTTTGTTGCGACCTTCCTGACGTTGTTGTATCTGCCGGGGCTCTACGCGCTCTGGTTTCGCAAGAGCCTTGGGGAGGCTGGTCCCGTGGAGCAGCCGGCCGACCTTGCGCCGCAGCATTTTCCTCAGCCCGCATTTCCGCTTGCCGAGGCCGCAGAATAGTTGAAAACATTGAGACGATCATGACGCTGATTTCCGAACATATCGAGCCCGACACCCGAGAGCGGATTCTCGTGGTGGCGGAGCGTCTGTTCCGGCAGATCGGCTATCAGAAGACGACGGTGGCCGACATCGCCAAGGAATTGCGGATGTCGCCCGCCAACGTCTATCGCTTCTTCGATTCGAAGAAGGCGATCCACGAAGGCGTGGCGCGGATCATGATGGGTGAGGTCGAGGACGCCGCCAAGGCGATCGTCGCCAAGCCCGGGTCTGCGGCGGCGCGGATGCGCGAATTGATCACGACCGTTCATCGCATGAACACGGAGCGCTATGTCGGCGATTCCAAGCTGCATGAGATGGTCGAGATCGCGATGGAGGAGAGCTGGGAGGTCTGCGTCGCGCACATGCAGACCGTCACCGAGCAGATCGCCCAGGTGGTCGGGCAGGGCGCTGCCTCCGGCGAATTCGACGCCCCTGATGTCGTGACGTCGGCGCTCTGCGTCTGCACCAGCATGATGCGCTTCTTCCACCCGCAGATGATCGCCCAGGCCATGAACAAGCCGGGGCCGACGATCGACCAGATGGTCGATTTTGTCCTTGCCGCTCTTGGTTCGAACAGCCGCGCAAGCTAGATATTTCCGTGATTCCGGGATGCGCCGCCAGGCGCAGGCCCGGAATGACGGTGGCGGTGATCGGAAAGGACGTTGCAGTGACCGATAAAGACCTGCATTTCTACGAGCCCAAGGACGGCCATGGGCTCAAGCACGATCCCTTCAACGCCATCGTGGCGCCGCGGCCGATCGGCTGGGTCTCCTCCCGCGATGCCGAGGGCAACGTCAACCTCGCGCCCTATAGCTTCTTCAACGGCTTTTGCTACACGCCGCCGATCATCGGCTTTTCCTCGACCAGCTGGAAGGACAGCGTCGAGAACATCCAGGAAACGAAAGAGTTCTGCTGGAATCTCGCGACCATGGCGCTGGCGAAGCACATGAACGCCACCGCGGCCCATGTCGCGCGTGACGTCAATGAATTCGAGCTCGCCGGCCTGACCCAGGCGCCGAGCCGGCTCGTCAACGTGCCGCGGGTCGGCGAAAGCCCGGTCTCGTTCGAGTGCCGCTTGTGCGACATCATCCAGCTCAAGGGCGCCAATGGCGAGAAGGCGCAGGCCTGGCTGACGCTCGGCGAGGTCGTCGCCGTGCATATCGACAAGGCCATGATCAAGGACGGCGTCTACCAGACCGCGATGGCGCGGCCGATCGTGCGCGCCGGCCGCAAGGGCGACTATTTCGAGATCAGGCCCGAGGCGATGTTCGAGATGGTGCGGCCGGACTGACTTCGCCGGCAAGTTACTTTGACGTCGGCGTTTTCCGGAACCGAAGCGGCCATCTGTCGTTATCGGCTCGAGGCAATTTGCCTTTATTTTCAACGTAAAGCGTCATCTTTATCTTCACGCTTTCCGTTAGACTGGAGGCAGGTTCTCAAATCCCGCGCCGCTCCGCCGCCCCCCTTCAAGGACATCGCCATGAGCTTTCGCCGCGACACCATCACCAAGCCGATCTTCGCGTTCGCGCGCAAGGTGCTGCCGCCGATGTCGGACACCGAGCGCGAGGCGCTGGAGGCGGGCGACGTCTGGTGGGATGCCGATCTCTTCACCGGCAATCCCGACTGGTTGAAGCTGCTCAAGCATCCGCCGGCGACGCTGACGGAGGAGGAGACGGCATTCCTCCACGGCCCGGTCGACGAGCTCTGCGCGATGCTCGACGAGTGGAAGATCAACTGGGAATGGCGCGACCTGCCGCACGAGGTCTGGGACTTCATCAAGCAGAAGAAGTTCTTCGGCATGATCATCCCGAAGGAGTTCGGCGGGCTCGGCTTCTCGCCCTATGCGCATTCGGAAGTGGTGCGCAAGATCTCCAGCCGCTCGCTGACCGCCGCCGTCACCGTCATGGTGCCGAACTCGCTGGGGCCGGGCGAATTGCTCATGCGTTTCGGCACCCGGGCGCAGCAGGAACGATGGCTGCCGCGGCTCGCCGACGGCAGCGACATTCCCTGCTTCGGCCTGACCAGCCCGGAAGCCGGCTCCGACGCCGCCGCGATGGTCGATACCGGCATCATCTGCAAGGGCCAGTTCGACGGCCACGAGGTGATCGGGCTGCGCTTGAACTGGCACAAGCGCTACATCACGCTCGGGCCGGTCGCAACGCTGCTCGGCCTCGCCTTCAAGGCCTATGATCCGGACCACCTCGTCGGTCAGCAGGAAGAGCTCGGCATCACCGTGGCGCTGATCCCGACCAGCCTGCCCGGTGTCGAGATCGGCCAGCGCCATCTGCCGGCGATGCAGGTGTTCCAGAACGGGCCGAACCGGGGCCGCGACGTCTTCATCCCGCTCGACTACATCATCGGCGGCGAGGAACGGCTCGGCCAAGGCTGGAAGATGCTGATGACGGCGCTCGCCGCGGGCCGCGGCATCTCGCTGCCGTCGCTGTCGGCCGCGGGCGCGGCCTATGCAGCGCGCACCACCGGCGCCTATGCCCGCATCCGCGAGCAATTCGGCATTTCCATCGGCAAGTTCGAGGGCATCGAGGAGCCGCTCGGGCGCATCGCCGGCACGGCCTATCTGCTCGACGCCGCGCGGCGGCTCACCTGTGCCGCACTGAACGAGGGCCACCACCCGGCGGTGATCTCCGGCATCATGAAATTGCAGGCGACCGAGCGGATGCGGATCGCGATCGACGACGCCATGGACATCCATGGCGGCAAGGCAGTGATCGACGGTCCGCAGAACTATCTCGGCAATCTCTACCGTTCGGTGCCGGTCGGCATCACGGTGGAGGGGGCCAACATCCTGACCCGCAATCTCATCGTGTTCGGGCAGGGCGCGATCCGCGCCCATCCGCATCTGCTCGCCGAGATGAACGCGCTGCGCGATGAGGATCAGGTCCGGGGGCTGGAGGCGTTCGATCAGGCGTTCTGGAAGCACGTCGGCCATACGATGGCAAATCTGTTCCGCGCCTGGAGCCGGAGCTGGACCTTCGGCCTGACGGCGCCCGCGCCGGATGCGGGCGAGGCCACCGGCTTCTACCGCCAGCTCTCGCGCTATTCGTCCGCCTTCGCGCTCGCCGCCGACCTGGCGCTGCTGACGCTCGGCGGCGCACTGAAGCGCAAGGAGATGCTGTCGGCGCGGCTCGGCGACATTCTCTCGGAATTGTACCTGCTCTCCGCCGCACTGAAGCGCTGGGAGGAGGAGGGGCGCGAGGCGGCCGATTTTTCCGCGCTCGCATGGTGCATGGCGACCGGCTTCAAGACCATCGAGAACCGGCTTGCCGAAATCTGCGCCAACCTGCCGAACCGCTTTGCCGGCCTGATGCTGAAATTCCTGGTGCAACCGTTCGGTGCACGGGTGCTGGGGCCCTCCGACCGCGTGGTGCACCAATGCGCGCAGCTCATCCTCGAGCCTGGCGCGGCGCGCGAGCGGCTGACGCCCGACCTGTCGTTCGTGGAAGACGATGGCGGCCGGGCCCGGCTGGAGAAGGCGTTCCTGCTCGTGACCGCCGCCGAGGACGTCTCCAGGCGCATGCATGCCGCGCATCTGCGCGATCCGCAGGAAGCGGTGCTGAAGGGCGTGATCACGCAAGGCGAGGCCGAACGGTTTGCCGCCGCGCAGGCAGCGGTGGCGCGGGTGATCGAGGTCGACGACTTCGCGCCCGAGGCGCTGTCGCCGATTTACAAGAAGCCCGCCGACGTGCATCAGTTCTTCCAGGATCTGGGCGAGCAGAGGGCGGCGAGCTGATGGCACGACCGGTCTTCATCATCGACGGCAGCCGGACGCCGTTCCTGAAGGCGCGCTCCGGCCCCGGGCCGTTCACGCCGGTCGACCTTGCCGTGCAATGCGGCCGGCCGCTGCTGGCGCGTCAGCCTTTTGCTCCGACCGCGTTCGATCAGGTGATTCTCGGCTGCGTCAACGTGATCGCGGACGAGATGAATCCGGCGCGGGTCGCGGCGCTGCGGCTCGGCATGGGCGAGGCCATGGTGGCGTTCACCGTGCAGATCAATTGCGGCTCCGGCATGCAGTCGATCGACACGGCCTACCGGTATATCCGCGAAGGCACCTGCAATCTCATCCTGGCCGGCGGCACAGAGGCGCTGAGCTACGCGCCGCTGGTCTGGCCGCAGGGCGGCGTGCGCTGGTTCGCGGGCCTTGCGACCGCCAGGGGGATCGGGGCGAAGATCATGGCGGCGCTGAAGGCGCGGCCGAGCTATTTCAAGCCGGTGATCGGGCTGGAGCGCGGGCTCACCGATCCCATCACCGAGTTGAACATGGGCCAGACCGCCGAGGTGGTCGGTCATCTGTTCGGCATCACCCGTGCGCAGTCGGACGCCTACGCCGCCGAAAGCCACCGGCGGCTCGCCAACGCCCAGAAGCAGGGCTGGCTCAAGGGCGAGATCGAGACCGCATTCGCGCGCGACGGCAAGTTCTACGACCACGACGACGGCGTGCGCCCGGACTCGTCGCCCGAGACGCTGGCGAAGCTGCGCCCGGTGTTCGAGCGGCCCTGGGGCCAGGTCACCGCAGGCAATTCCTCGCAGATCACCGACGGCGCATCCTGGGTGATCCTCGCCTCCGAGGAGGCGGTGGCGAAGCACGGTCTCAAGCCGAAAGCCGTCATCCTCGACAGCCAGTGGTCGGCGCTCGATCCCTCGATCATGGGGCTTGGCCCGGTGCTGTCGGCGACCGCGCTTCTCAAGCGCAACAATCTGACCGTGCAGGATGTCGAGACCTGGGAATTGAACGAGGCCTTTGCCACCCAGGTGCTCGGCTGCCTCGCCGCCTGGAACGACGAGACCTTCTGCAAGGAGATTCTTGGTCTCGGCGGCGTCGCGGGCCAGATCGATCAGACGAAACTCAATGTCGACGGCGGCGCGATCAGCCTTGGCCATCCCGTCGGAACCAGCGGCAACCGCATCGTGCTGCATCTCGTCAATGCGATGAAGCGGCTCGGGACGAGCCGCGGGGTCGCCACCGAATGCATCGGTGGCGGGCAGGGCGGTGCGATGCTGATCGAGGCGGTGTGACCATGGAATCGCGGATCATGGATGTGCTCGCCGACCGCGTGCTCGAGCTCGGGCCGAAAGCGGACGCGCCGAGCGCTTACCGGAATTTCAAGCTGACCCGCGATGCCGATGGCATCGCCTGGCTGCTGTTCGACCGCGAGGGCGCCAGCGCCAACACGCTCTCTGCCGATGTGATGGAAGAGTTCGACAGGATCCTGGCCGAGCTGGAAGGCCAGCGCCCGGCGGGCCTTGTCATTCGCTCCGCGA
>NZ_JAFAVV010000319.1 GCF_019242285.1 Bradyrhizobium sp. | reverse complement strand
GAGCCGGGAGCGCAGGCAAGTGTAGGGTGGGCTAAGTAAGGCGCTCCGCGCGCTGCTTTGCATCGCGTGGAGCGACGTGCCCACCATGTCTCGACCGCATCGTCGTGGATGGTGAGCACGCTTCCACCTTTACGCCGTAAGCTTCTGTGCGCGCGGGCGCTTAGCCCACCCTACGGATCTGAGTGAATGGGATCAGCCCTTGTACTCGACGATGTAGAGACCGGCGGAAAAATCCGTCACATAGCAGAGCGCGTTCTTGTCGACGAAGACGTCGGCCGAGTGCAGCACGACCGGGCGGTTCGGGCGCGGGTCCATCCACTTCGCGGGCGGCGGCGGCACGAAGGCGCCGATCTCCTTCGGACGGAACTGGTCCTTGATGTCGTAGACGCGCAGGCCGGCGTTCTGGTAGGTCGCGAAGATGACCTCCTCGCTCTGGAAGGTGTCCGGCCGGTTCTCGTGGACGTTGTGAGGGCCGAAATGGCCGCCGACCTTGAGATAGTCCTTGTCCGAGGGCGCAGGAAACGTCGAGATGCTGACCGGGTTGGACTTGACCTGGTTGTCGAAGATCCAGATCGGCTTGAAGCCGTCCTCCTGATTGTCGAGCACGGTCTCGTCGACGACCACGAGCAGGTTGCGGTTGCGCAAGGGCAGAGCGTTGTGGGTGCCGCCGCCGAACGGTGGCGCCCACACCTTGTGGGTAAGGAGTTTCGGGTTTGCCTTGTCCTTGACGTCGACCACGGCAAGACAGGCGTCGCGCCAGCTGCAATAGGCGACATCGTCCTGCACGATCGGATGGTGCAGGCCGAAGCGGCCGTTCGCGGTCGGCCAGTTCGGCACCTCGCCGGCCGCCTTGTTCATGCCCGGCAGCCAGTATTTCCCGACCAGTTGCGGTTTCGTCGGATCGGCGAGGTCGATCACCACCATGATGTAGTCGGTGAAGCCTTCGAGCAGCGCGGACGCATAGGCCCAGCGCCCGCCGATCCAGTAGATGCGATGCAGGCCGGTGCCGTCCACCGGCATGAAGCCGATCTGCTTCGGTTCGCCCGGCGTCGAAAGATCATAGACCGCCAAGCCTGCAGACCAGTCGCGTGTCTCCGGCTTCTCATCGGCGTGGCCACTGACCGAGCCCTTGTAGTAGTTCTTCTCGTCGGCGAGCTCGGCCTGCGCGAACATGTCCTTGTTGTGGATGACGAGCAGCTTGTCCTCGGCCGCCTGCAGATGCAGCGTCCAGGTGTTATGCGGCGCGGCGACGTAGCCGACCGTCTTCGGCGCTTTCGGGTCGCGCACGTCGACGACTGAAAAGCCCTTGGAGAAGATATGGCCCACATAGGCAAAGCCCTTGTGGACCATGATCTGCACGCCGTCACAGCGTCCGCCCTGGTCACTGTAGCCAATCAGCTTGAGGTTGGAGGTGGCGTAGTCGGGCCTGGGGAGATCGCTGCTCATTGGTGCCTCTTGTTTTCTTGGTCGGAACGCGATTACTTCGCGCCCCAGATCTTCTTGTATTCGTCGCGATAGCCGTTGCCGGGATCGAACTTGTTGTCCTTGCCGCCATCCTTCTCGACATTGTCGGCGGTAAAGAGGTGGACGTGCGGCACGAAGCCGCTCGGCTTGTCGCCGGCGAAGGCGCGGTTGATCTCGTCGACCATGATCCAGCCTTGCAAGTTCAAGGGCTCCGCCACCGTTGCGATCTGGTACTGCTTGTCGCGGATGCGCTTGAACGCGGGGACCGAGCCGTCGCCCGCCGAGATTTGCTGCGGCGATCCGGTCGCGGGATCGACACCCGCCGCCTGCAGCGACGGCGCCGAGAAGTCGTAGTAGAGATCGTTCACGGCGATGGAGTAGGTCCATTGCTTGCCGTATTTGGACAATAGCGAGGTCGTGAGCTGGCCCATCCGGTTGGAGAGGTCGGCGATCGGGGTGTCGACGACGTCGAGCACCTTGCAACCCTTGCAGCCTTCGACCGCCGCGCGCTCCGCGTTGGTCTTGGCGGTCGCGATCGCATAGATCGAATCCGTAAACAGGATGACGCCGGCATGGCCCTCCGACTTCACGACCGCTTCGAGCCCGGCGGAGGTCGCGACCTCGATCGGGTCGGTGGTGACGTTGGTGAACACGGCGGGGACGCCCTCGACCGGTCCGGCGGTTGGTCCCGCGTGCCAGCCGACGATCTTGATGCCGGCGGAAGTCGCCTGCTCGAGCAGCGGCTGCTGCTCCTTGCTGTCGATGCCGACATTGAGGATGCCGTCGGGCTTCATCGCGATCGCCTGGGTCAGCGCGGTGGCATGGCCGGGTACGGTGCCCTGGCCGTCGAGTTGGCGCACGTCCCAGCCCATCGCCTTGGCGGCTTCGGCCGCGCCGTCGCCTGCGCCTTGCGCGCCGCCGTTGCGCTGATCGGTCGAGACGATGACGATCAGCTTCTTGCCTTGCGCCTTCGGTCCCGATGTCGGGCCGTCCCATTTTGTCACCGGCGCTGCGACCTTTTCCAGAAAGGCCTTGGCCTTTTCGATATAGGCGGCGTCGTCCTCGGCGCGCGCTATGTTGACGCCGAGCGCCAACACGCCGGCCGACGCCAGGAAACCCCTCATCATTGCTTTGGTTATTGTCATGACTTTCCTCCCAGGATTTTGCAGGCGGCCGTCGGTCGCCAGGCCGGACGTTGCCGGCATTTGTGAAAAGGCTTCATGTGGCGTTGGCCGCTTTCGCGGACTCGGATGGCGCAGGGGCGGCCTGTGGTCCGGCGGGCGGCGGTTTGACGACGGTGCGGCGTCGCTGTGCGAAGGCGGCGAGCGCGATGGCGACGACCAGGGTCGTGCCGTTGAACAGCGGCTCGACGAAGAACGCGCCGCCGAACAACTGGATGCCGGAAATGCCGACGGCGAGGATGAGAATGCCGAACACGCTGCCCCAGACATTGACCCGGCCCGGCTTGATCGTGGTTGAGCCCAGAAACGCGCCGACCAATGCCGGCAACAGGAAGTCGAGCCCGACATTGGCCTGTCCGATGCGAAGCTTGGCGCCCAGCACGCAGCCGGCGAGCCCGGTGATCAGGCCGGAGGCGATGAACACGCCGATCACATAGGCGCGAACCGGGATGCCGTTCAGCGCGGCGGCCTTCTCGTTGGCGCCGATGGCGTAGATGAAGCGGCCGATCGGCAGCCGCTCGCTGACGATCCAGAGCAGCAAGGCGAGGCCGAGCACGTAGAAGGCGGGGATCGGAATGCCGAACAGCGAAGCCGAGTTGATGGCGAGGAAGCCTGGCGGCAGGGTGCCGATGACCTGGCGGCCGTCGGTGTGCCAGAGCGCCAGCGCGTACAGGATCGTGCCGGTGCCGAGCGTCGCCACGAAGGCGTCGACCTGCGCGACCTCGACCAGCACGCCGTTGATGAGGCCGACAAGGCCGGCGCAGGCGACCACCAGCAGGATCGCGAGCGGCCACGGCATGCCGTACTTGACCTGGAAGCTGATGGCGAGGATGTGCCACATCACGATTCCGAAGCCGACCGTGAGGTCGATGCGGCCCGCCATCATCGGCAGCGTAGCCGCGAGCGCCAGCAGCGCGACGATCGATTTGTCGGCAAGGATCGAGCGTGCGTTGAGCCAGGTCGGAAACGTGTCGGGCAGCACCAGCGAGAAGAACACGATCAGCAGCACGGTCAGCACGGGCAGACCGTAGACCGGCAGCAGGCGTAGGACCGCCCGCCCGGGCGACAGCGCGGCCAGCTCCGGCCGTGTCGGCTCCAGGGCGTTGGACTTGATCGACTGCATCCGGCGCCCCGTTCAGTGGACCGTATCTGCCGTCGTCGCGAGGCCATGCCCGATCTGGCCGGAGCCGGCGGCAAGCAGGTTGCTGATGGAAAGATCGTCCGCGTGCAGCTCGCGCACGATGCGGCCGCGGCTGAACACCAGCGCGCGATGGCACACTTTTGCAATCTCCTCGAAGTCGGTGGATACGATCAGGATGGCGGCCCCGCCCTTGAGCGCGACATCGAACAGCTTGTAGATCTCCGCTTTCGAGCCGACGTCCACGCCGGCGGTCGGGTCCTCGAACACGTAGATCTTCGCCTTCAGGTTCAGCCAGCGGCCGACCGCGACCTTCTGCTGGTTGCCGCCGGACAAGAGTTCGATCGCGAGATTGGGATCATTCGGGCGAAGATCGACGGTCTCGCCGAGCCGCCTCGCGGCGGCGCGCTCTCTTGCCGGCGAGAGCCAACTCGAGGAGCGGTGTCCGGTTGCCAGCGGATTGAGAAAGAAGTTCTCGCGCACCGTGAGTCCCGCAACGATCGATTCGCCGGCGCGGTCCGCGCAGACCAGGTTGACGCCAAGCTCCATCGCTCGGCGCGGACCGTCGATCGTCACGGTCGCGCCGTCGATCCGGATCTGCCCGCCGGTCATGCTTTCCATGCCGAACAGCGCCCGGCTGACCGCCTCCTGGCCGGCGCCGCGCAGGCCGACAAGGCCGATGATCTCGCCGGCGTGAATCCGGCAGTCGATCGGCCCGACGTCGCCGATCGCAGCAGATGCGAATTCGAGCCGGGCGCCGCCCTCGCGCTCGGCGGGCCGCCTGAACACCAGCGACGGCTCACGGCCGACGATGAGCAGGATGGTCTGGTCCGGCGAGGTACTTGCGACCATGCGCTCGCCGGCGACGCGGCCGTCGCGCAGCACCACCATGCGGTCGGCGATCTCGAACACCTCGTCGAGCCGGTGCGAGACGTAGATCATGCCGACCCCATGCTCGCGCAGGCGCCGCAGCGCGCCGAACAGGCGCGCCACCTCGTCGGCGGGAAGGCTCGCGGTCGGCTCGTCGAGCACGAGAATCTCGGCGTCGGTCGCGAGCGCGCGCGCAATCGCGACGAGGGACTTCTCCGTTCGCGTCAGGCTCTGGATACGAAGCTCCGGATCGATGTCGGCGCCGATCCTCTTGAGCGCGCGCTCGGCGCGCTTGCGTGCCCCCGACCGGTCGATCAGGCCGAAGCGGCGCGGATAGCCGAGCGTCAGGCAGATATTTTCCGCCACGGTCATCCAGTCGATCAGTCCGAGATCCTGGTGGATGAAGGAGATCGGCATGCGCCTGACCGCGTGGGTCATGTCGGCGCCCTCGTAGCCGATCGTGCCGCTGTCGACCGTGTGAACGCCGGCGAGGATCTTGATCAGCGTCGATTTGCCGGCCCCATTCTCGCCGAGCAGCGCGACGACCTCGCCGCGGCCGACGGCCATGCTGACATCAGCGAGGGCCTGGGTTCCGCCAAAACGCTTGGAGACGCGATCGATCCGAAGCACCTCGGATCCAGCGCGCGGGGACGTCTCGTCACCACTTCGCCGAGGGCCGTCCATCGTGCCCTCCCTCCCGTCTTGACGGACGACCTGCGTCGTCTCTTGCAGCGGTCATTAAAAAGTGGGCCGTACAAGCTTGTCAATCAGGATCGGCGGCGAGCCTTCGAAAAGAGACTGCAAGCCACATGCAGCGCCGGCGTGCGAGCGGCCGCTGCCTCAAACCGCCGCGCGGGTGTTGAGGTAGATCGAATAAAGCGAAGTCTGTCCGCAGATGTAGAGCCGATTGCGGCGCTGGCCGCCGAAGCAGACATTGGCGACGATCTCGCCGATCGGGATGGTGCCGAGATGGGTGCCGTCGGGCGCGTAGCAGAACACGCTGCGGCCAGCCGAGGTCCAGATGTTGCCATGAACGTCGCAGCGAAACCCGTCGTACAGCCCCTCCGGACAGGTGGCGAACAGCGACGCCTCTCCAACCGTTTGCCCCTGCGCCTTGTAGGCCCAGATGGTGGCTGGCAGGCCGTCGACATGGGTCGCGCCGGTATCGGCGATGTAGAGCGTCGCCTCGTCCGGCGAGAACGCGAGCCCGTTGGGCTTGACGCGGTCCGACAGCACGCGCGTGACGTGTCCAGTCGCGCTGTCGATGCGGTAGACATTGGAGGCGCCGATCTCCGAGACGGCTTGCAGGCCCTCATAGTCGCTGTCGATGCCGTAGGTCGGATCGGAGAACCAGATCGAGCCGTCGGATTTGACGACGACGTCGTTCGGCGAATTCAGTCGTTTGCCGTCATAGCGATCAGCCAGCACGGTGACGGAGCCGTCGTGCTCGGTCCGCGTGACGCGCCGCGTCAGGTGCTCACAGGTGACGAGCCGGCCCTCGCGATCGGTGGTATTGCCGTTCGAGTTGAAGCTCGGCGAGCGAAACACCGAGACCGAGGCGTCGGTCTCGTCGAAGCGCATCATGCGGTCGTTGGGAATGTCCGACCAGATCAGATAGCGCCCGGCGGCGAAATAGGCCGGGCCTTCGGCCCAGCGGCAGCCGTCCGCCAGCGTTTCGAGCACGGCGTGGCCGATCACCAGGCGCTGGAACCGC
This sequence comes from Bradyrhizobium sp., assembly GCF_019242285.1. Lineage (GTDB taxonomy): Bacteria > Pseudomonadota > Alphaproteobacteria > Rhizobiales > Xanthobacteraceae > Bradyrhizobium. The sequence continues at coordinate 9,685 of NZ_JAFAVV010000319.1, read as the reverse complement.
GGATCGTGCGCAACATAGGGAAGCATTTTCTCTCCCTGCAAATCCGCCAGGCTCGTTCGTGTTCTTCAACTCGTGACGCGCTCGCCGCGTCCATAGACCAGCAGCATCAGGATGATGACGAGACCGTAGATCACCTGCCGTCCGGCCTCGGGCATGTCCATGATCGACAGCACGCTGTTGAGCAGCACGATCAGCACCACGCCGATGAGCGTGCCGAGATAGCGGCCGCGGCCGCCGAGAATGTTGGTGCCGCCGATCACCACCGCCGCGATCGACGGCAGCAGGTAGGCGTCGCCCATGCCCTGGTAGGCCTTGGTGGAATAGCCCGCAAGCAGCACGCCGGCGAGCGCGGCCGCGACCCCGCACAGCGCAAAGCAGATCACGGTGACGCGCCGTGTATCGACGCCGGCGAGATAGGCCGCCGCCTCCTTGTTGCCGATCGCATAGATGTAGCGGCCGAGCGGCGTGCGCTGCAGGATGATGGCGACCACGACCGACACCGCGGCCCAGACGAACAGGGCGTTGGGAATGCCGAGCGTGCGCTCGGCGGCGAGCGTCTTCATCAGCTCGGTGGCCGCGGTCTGCGGCGCATAGCCGCCGGTATGCGCCACCATCAGCCCGCGCATGACAGCGTTGACGCCGAGCGTGAAGATCATCGAGGGCACGCGCAGATAAGCCACCCCGATGCCGTTGACGAGGCCGACCAGGAGGCCGATGCCGAGGCCTGTGGGAATAGCAAGCGGGCCGCCGATCGAGGTCGCCATCATGGCGGCGGCCGCCAATGTCCAGGGCACCGACAGGTCGATCTGCGCGATCAGGATGACGATCATCATCCCGGCGGCGACGATGCCGAGGAAGGCGCCGATCTGCAATTGCTGCAGCAGGTAGGTCGGCGACAGCAGCGGTGCGCTGCCGAAATGGGCAACGGTATAAGCGGTGCCCGCCACCAGGATGACCAGGATGAACAGCGCCGCGATCAGGATCGGGCGGTCGTCGCGCGAGAGGCGGAGCAGCATCGTTGTCATCGGAACAGCTCCAGCGTGTTCCTCACGCGCAGGACGCCCAGCGCGCCGATGCTCACCGCGGCGAGCAGGATCAGGCCCTCGAACAATGGCTGCAAGAGCGGCGCGATGTCGAAGATGCGGAAGAAGAACGAAATCACGCGCAGGATCATGGCGCCGAAGATCGAACCGATGGCACTGCCGGTGCCGCCGAGCAGCGAGGTGCCGCCGATCACGACGGAGGCGATCGAGTTCAGCGTATAGGCGCCGGCCTGCGGAATGTCGGCGTTGCCCGACGAGGTCTGGATCGCGAGGAACAGGCCGCCGCAGCCGGCGAAGAAGCCGGCCAGCGTGAACGCCGCCATCTTGGCGCGCTCGATCGGCAGCCCGGACATGTAGGCGGCGCCCTCGGCGGAGCCGACCGCATAGACGGCGCGGCCGAGCACGGAGCGTCGGAACGGCACCCAGACCACCAGCGCGATCAGGACGAGCAGCGCGAAAGGCACGGGGATCCAGGCGAATGGCGCAAACCAGCCGGCCGCGCCGTCGTCGAAGATGTGCAGCGTCGAGGCAAAATCGCCGAGCGAGTTGGTCATCGCCCAGTTGAGGTCCTCGTCGATCTTGCCGCCCGGCGTCGGGCGCAGGAACAGCGCGATGCCGATATAGACCGCGCCGGTCGCGAGCGTCGCGATGATCGGCTGGATGCGGCCATAGACGACGACGCAGCCGTTGATGAAGCCGGCGAGCGTGCCGATCGCGAGGCATACGATCGTGCCGAGCAGGATACCGCCGACGCCGTCCGGAAAGGTGCCGAGGCCGAGATGCAGGCCGAGAACATCGAGATGCAGCGGCGTGCCGCCCGCGGCCCCGGTCAGGAGGTAGCTCGCGAAGCAGCCCACCATGGTCATCACGGCGCCGACCGAGAGATCGAGGCCCGACGTCAGCACCGGCACGGTCTGGGCCATCGCCAGCATCGCGAGGGCGAAGATCTCGTCGCCATTCTGCACCAGCACGGCCGGAGAGAAGCCCTTCGGGTGCGCGAGGTTGTAGAGCAGATAGAGCGCGGCAAACAGCAGGACGGCGGTGGCGAGCCCGACATTCTGGCGCAGCCGGATCGCGAGATCATTGAGCATGGACGTTCCCGGCGGCGGCATCGATGTTGAGGGCGCTCGCGATGATGTTGGTTTCGGTGAGTTCGTCCCCCTGGAGCTCGCGCACGATGCGCCCGTCATACATGATGGCGACGCGGTCGCAGCAGCCGATCAATTCATCATAGTCGGTCGAGTAGAACAGGATGGCCGCGCCCTGGTCGGCGAGCTCGCGCATCAGGCGGTAGAGCTCCTGCTTGGTGCCGACGTCGATGCCGCGGGTCGGATCGTTTAGCAGGATGATGCGCGGCTCCGTCATCAGCCATTTGGCCAGCACGACCTTCTGCTGGTTGCCGCCCGACAATGTCGAGACAGCATCATCGGCCTTGCCGATCTTGATCTGCAGCCGGGTCACGGCACGCTCGATCGCTGCGCGCTCCTTGGCGCGGTCGACGAATGGTCCGGCCGAAAGCGCAGCGAGCGAGGCGATCGCCAGATTATCGGCAATCGACATCGGCAGCATCAGGCCCTCGGTCTTGCGGTCCTCGGGCACCAGCGCGATGCTGGCCGACTTCGCCGCCGCCGGCGAGCCGGGGCGCACCTCGCGCCCGCCGACCGTGACGCGCCCGGTGACGCCGCGCAGCACGCCGAACAGCGCCAGCAGCAGCGATTTCTGGCCCTGTCCGTCGAGGCCGCCGAGGCCGACGATCTCACCGGCTCCGACCGTCAGCGAGATGCGGTCGAGATGCTTCTCCCAGGAGAGGTTTTCGAGCGCCAGCACCGGCTTCGCCGGCTGCCGTGCCGGTTTCGGCGGATACTGGGTCGCGATGTCGCGCCCGATCATGAGCTGCACGATGTCGGCGGTCGAGCGCGCGCCCTTGTCGAAGGTCTCGATATGGCGGCCGTTGCGGAACACGGACGCGCGGTCGGCCAGCGCCTCGACCTCGTGCATGCGGTGCGAAATGTAGAGGATCGCCGTGCCCTCGGATTTCAGCCGCGCCAGCATCGCATAGACCTTCTCGACGTCGGCCGCTGTCAGCGCCGATGTGGCCTCGTCGAGGATCAGGAGTTTCGGCCGCTGACCCAGCGCCTTGGCGATCTCCACCATCTGGCGTCGTGACAGAGGGAGGTCGCGCACGCGCAACAGCGGATTGACGTCCTCGCAGCCGATCTCGGCCAATAGCCGCTCGGCGCGTCGGCGTTGCGCTCTGGCATCGATGAGGCCAAAACGCCGCGGCGGCGAAGCGATCGAGATGTTGTCCGCGACCGTGAGGTCCGGCATCAGCGACAGCTCCTGGAAGATGCACACCACGCCGGCGGCATTGGCGGCCGAAGGCGTCGCGAAGCGGACATCGCTGCCCGCGAGCCGCATGCTGCCGGAATCGGGCCGCACCACGCCCGAGATGATCTTGATCAGGGTCGACTTGCCGGCGCCGTTCTCGCCTAGCACCGCGTGAATCCTGCTGTGGTCGCAGGCAAAATCGACGCCCTCCAACGCGCGCACGCCGGCGTAGCGCTTGGAGATGCCGGAGAGGGTGAGGAAAGCCTGGGGCGCCAGGATCGTGTCCGCCATGGCACGTCCTCAGGACGTCACGGCCCGGCGGATGCCGGGCCGTGATCGAAACGCAGCGACAGGCGTCACTGGGTGTTCTTCTCGCTCTGCGACATGATCTCGGGCGCGGTGAAGTTCACGCCGCAGGGCAGGAACTGGTTCGGCGCGAAGAAGTTCGCGTTGAGGTCCGGCCAGTAGTTCTCGCCGGGCTTGAGGTCCTTGTAGGTCGCGACCGGAATCGGGATCGAGATCAGTTGCGGCATCACGTTGCCCTGCAATGCAGAGATCGCGGCCTTGGTGGCGATCGCAACCAGCGCCGGCGACTGGCCGTAGGACATGCCCTTGAGGCCTTCCTTGTTGTGATCGGCGATCTGCTTGCGATATTCGTTCTCGCCTTCGCCCGACATCGGCACGAACGGATGCTTGGCCGAGATCATCGCCTGCACGGTGCCGTCCGAGCCGCCCTGGGTGAACACGCCGTCGAAATGGCCGTGCACGGCGAGCGCATCGGCGGTCACCTTCTGCGAAGTGCCGGTGTCCCAGTTGCCCACCACCTCGGTGATGTTGAACTTGTTGCCGGCGCCTTCCATCACCTCGCGGAAGCCGAGATGGCGGTCGCGGTCGACCGAGTTGCCCGGCAGGCCGCGCACCTCGAGGATGTCGCCGGTCTTCTTGCCCATCTCGTCGATCAGCCATTTGGCCGACGCCCGGCCCATCTCCTTCTGGTCCTCGTTGACCATCATCACCTTGTCGGTGTCGAGGACGTTGTCGAAGGGAACCACGACGACGTTGTTCTTGTCGGCGAGGCGGATGATGCGGTCGAAGCCGTCGGGTGCCACGGCAATGGTCACGATGGCGTCAAAACCCTGGTTGATGAAATCCTCCATGGCGCCGAGTTGCGCCGCAACATCGGTGCCGGTCGAGACGACCTTGAACTCCTTGATGTTCTCCTTGATGCCGGGCTGCTCGGCGAAAGCCTTGGCGGTCTTCACCATCTGGATGCGCCAGGTGTTGCCGACGAAGCCGTTGACGAGCGCGATCTTGTAGGGCCCGGGCTTCTTGTCCCACTGGAAGAACTTGGTCTGGTCCGACCACGGCTTGAAGCAGGTCGGATTGGCGCCCGGCCCCGAAACGACCTTCGGTCCTGCCAACGCGCTGGCGGTGGATAGTAGCAGGCTCGCGCAGGCAAGCCCCGCAAGACGAAGCGTCCACGTCATGTCTCTCTCCTTAGGCGTTGTGTTTCCGACCCTTGACGGCCTGATGCCGGGAATTGGCTTTCCCGTGACCTCACGTTGCGGCACTAAGATGGCATGCAAGGCGGAAGCCGCACAAGCCGCATGCCGGCCACCTCGGCATATTTCCGGTCCCGGCAAATCCATCCCGATGATTACCCGCATGGCTGCGATGCCGCGCGAAGTCGCCTGCAAAGGCATGACATTCGATCGCTGCGCTGTTACGAAATACCGACAGCAACGGTTCGGCCTGTCGCACGGTCCGGGCCGCAACAACGGAAATAACGGGGAGCAGCAAATGGCCAAGGCGCCGCCGTCAGCCAAGCGGGACCGCATCAAGAATTTCACTCCGGCACTGGTCGATTACACCAACGACGTCGTCTACGGCGATTTGTGGGAGCGCAAGGGTCTCTCCAAGCGCGACCGCAGCCTGATCACGGTCGCGGCGCTGGTCGCGACCTACCGGCCCGAACAGCTCGTCTCGCATCTCACGCGTGCGATCAACAACGGCGTCACGCAGGAGGAGATCACCGAGGTCATCACCCACATGGCGTTCTATGCCGGGTGGCCGGCGGCGATGTCGGCGGCGCAGGTGGCCTATGACGTGCTGGTCGAAGGCGGCAAGGGGGAAGTGTGATGGCGCAGGACGTTGTCGTAGGCTTCGTCGGGCTCGGCACCATGGGTGGCAGGATGGCCACCAACATCCAGAACGCCGGCTACAAGGTGATCGTGCACGACCTGCATCGGCAGTCGGCGAGCCATCATCTGCAGGCCGGCGCCGAGTGGGCCGACACACCGCGCGCGCTGGCCGAGGGGAGCGATGTCATTTTCACGTCATTGCCGGAGCCGGCCGATGTCGAGCGTGTCGCGCTCGGGGCCGAGGGGCTGATCGAGGGCGTGAGGGCCGGGGCGGTCTATTTCGACCTGTCGACCAATTCGCAGGGCGTCGTGAAGAAGGTTCATGACGCCTTTGCCGCCAAGGGCGCGCAGATGCTCGATGCGCCCGTGAGCGGCGGTCCGTCGGGCGCGCAGTCGCGCAAGATGGCGATCTGGGTCGGCGGCGACCGGGCCAGTTACGACAAGTACAAGGGCGTGCTCGACGCGATGGGCGATCGCGCGGCCTATGTCGGTCCGATCGGCACTGCGACGGTGGCAAAACTGGTGCACAACATGTCGGGCTACGCCATCTCTTGCGCGCTGGCCGAGACCTTCACGCTCGGCGTCAAGGCCGGCATGGATCCGGTCGCGCTCTGGGAAGCGGTGCGCCAGGGCGTCGGCGGCCGGCGCCTCACCTTCGATGGCCTCCTGGACCAGTTCCTGCCGGGCAAATACGATCCGCCGAATTTCGCCCTCAAGCTCGCCACCAAGGACGTCGCCCTCGCCACCGCACTCGGGCGCGAACTCGGTGTTCCGATGCGGATCTGCAATCTCGCCCATGCCGAGATGGTCGAAGCCTGCAACCGCGGCTGGCAGGCGCGCGACTCGCGCGCGGTGATGCTGCTCGAGCAGGAGCGCGCCGGCGTGAAGATCGCCGCCGACCCGGAGCGGGTGAAGCAGGCCGCGGAGCGGGCGAAGTCGGGCGGGTGAGGGGCCGCGCGACGGACGGTATCGGCTCGCACAGTTATCGCATGTGACGACGTGCGCAGGGATGGGTCAGCGGCGGCGTAGCCCGCTACCCATCCTCATTGGCGTTGGTGCGTCGCGCGGCCGCCACTGACGTCTCGACCATGCCGGCGGAGGATCGAGTGGTCTGATGCCCGACGTTGTTACTTTTGCTGAATACGACCGAGATAATCGATCACAGCGAGGATGCGTCTTCGCACGACGACCTCTGGGCTTTGCTCGGGCCCGGCCATCTTCCAATAGGGCGGGTCAACGGCATGAGGCAGATTGATAATGGGGTCGAAGCGTTCCCCCCAAATCGGCATTTCACGGGTGCCGTGAGCGGGAATTGTTTTCGATCCATCTATGGTTTCATAAACCGCATTCGTGGGAAAGACCCCGTCGTTGCTCTTGGTCAACATCGTCAGATCGGACGGCGGCACCTTGAGCTGCTCACTGAGGGGTCCCCTACCCTTTCCGTCCGGACCATGGCAGCTTGCGCACGAAGACAGAAATTCCGACTTGCCGATGTCGACGTCTTCAGCCCGGGCCGCAGCAGCGAACCCGGCAGTAAGGCCGGCAATCATCAACCACTTCAGGCAATTCGTGATCATATCATGTCCCGCCTGCGGTTTTCGGATAAAATCTTATTAGCGGCCTTGGTTTTGTGCAGTTTGACACAGGTCAATGAAAGCGCCTTCATCCGGGAGGCCCAGGTGCGGCGCGCCGCGGGAGCGCGGACTTCTGTCGAGCCGTTTGGAACGTCAATTGGATTGGACTGACGAAGCCGGCCGAACGTCCTTCGGCCCGCGCACGCGGCTGATGGCAGACGGCACATCGTTCCACGCCGGCTTGTCGGGGGCGAACTGCCGGCGCAGGAAGCTTATGAGCTCGGCAAGCTGCGCGTCGCCAATGCTGTCCTCGAAGGCGGGCATGTAGCCGAGGTCACTGGACGCAGGCTCGGCGATGCCGTGCAGGATCACCTGGATCAGGTTGTCGGGCTGCGCGCTGTGCAGGTTGCTGTTCAGCGCAAGCGACGGCCGGCTGCCGAACAGCGGCAGGCCGCCGACCTCGTGGCAGACCGCGCAGGCGCCCTGATACATCCGCGCGCCGGCGGAATTGCCGAGAGTTACTTTCGTATCGCCTTCCAGCTTGCCGGCGAGCGCTTGCTGTGCCGCCTTGTCGGGCGCGTTCTCGTTGAAGGAGGCGAGATAGACGGCCATCGCGCGGATGTCGTCATCGCCGAGCTTGGCAAGGTCCTTCACGACAGGCGCCATCGGGCCGGCCGCCACGCCATGAAAGCGAGACTCGCCGGCGCGCAGATAGGCGTAGAATTCGTCTTCGCTCCAGGGGACCGGTGCGCGCGAAAGCGAGGTCAGCGCCGGCGCTTCCCAGCCTTCGACGAAACCGCCCGCGAGATGGGCATTGGCGCGCTCGGCGCCGAGCGCGTTGCGCGGCGAGTGGCAGGCGCCGCAATGGCCGAGCCCTTCGACAAGATAGGCGCCGCGATTCCACGCCGCTGATCGCGCCGGGTCGGGCTGGAATTCGCCGGTGTGATGGAACAGCGCGTTCCAGCCGGCCACGAGCGGGCGCAGGCTGAAGGGGAAGCGCAGCGCATTCTTCGGCGGCTCGGCACGCACCGGCGCCTGCGCCATCAGGTAGGCGTAGAGCGCCTGCAGGTCGGCATCGGTCGCGTTGGCGAAGTGTGTATAGGGAAAGGCGGGGTAGAGATGGCGGCCATCGCGATGCAGGCCTTCGCGCATCGCGCGCTCGAAGGCGGGATAGGACCAGGTGCCGATGCCGGTCTCGACGTCGGGCGTGATGTTGGTGCTGAAGAGGATGCCGAACGGCGTCTCGATCGCGAGGCCGCCGGCATTGGCCGCACCGGTCTTCGCGGTGTGACAGACCGCGCAATTGCCGAGCGCGGCGAGTTCCGCACCGCGCACGATGGTCGCAGCCGAATAGACCGAAGCATCAGGCCGGGCGATCGGGGCGATGGCGCGGCCCGGCAGCATCGCTGCGCCGATGCCGATCGCCGCAGTGCAGAGCGCAGCGATCGTCGCGAATAAGCCGCGTCGCCCTGCAAATGGATTCTTCCATTTGTCGGCGGCGACCGTAGCGGCCGCTGCCGGTGCAGGCAATGCGCTCGCCGGCGCGAAAGCATCGCCGCGAAGTCCCTTGAGAATGCGCTCCGGTGTGAACGGCGGCTCGCGGAAGCGGACGCCGGTGGCATCGAAGATCGCATTGGCGATCGCGGCCGCGCTCGGCACGGAAGCGGATTCGCCGACCCCGAGCGGCGGCTGATCCTGCCGCGGCAGCATCAGCACGTCGATCTGGGGCACGTCGGGGAACTGGATGATGGGATAGGCGCCCCATTCGCGCGCGGCGACCGAGCTGCGGTCGAACGCTGTTTCCTCCAGCAGCGCGCGGCTGGTCGACTGCACGACATTGCCGTGGATCTGATGCTTCACGCCGTCCGGGTTGATCATCAATCCGGAGTCTTGTCCCGCCACCACGCGCGTCACGCTGACCTCGCCGGTGGTCTTGTTCACGGCCACGTCCGCGATCCAGGCCGACCAGGCGGCGGGCAGGCCCGGAAACGTGCCGTGCACGTAACACGCATAGGCGAAGCCGCGGCCCTGCACGACGCCGTCCTGCTCGGCCTTTTCCTGCCACACCGGACGCGGCTCCCAGCCGGCACGCTCGGCCACTGCATGCACGAGCTCGATCGCGCGCTTGTCCTTCAGGTAACGCAGCCGGTACTCGATCGGATCGACGCCGGCTTCGGTCGCGAGCTCGTCGATATAGGATTCATGCGCGAACGAATTCGGCAGCGCCGAGACGCCGCGAAGCCAGGCGGCGCGCACGATCGGCGGCATGTCGTGCGTGACCACGCGCAGGTGGTCGTAGTCATAGGGCGGAATCGCCGTGCGATCGCCCATGTCGCTCACCACCGGGCTCGGGGCAATGCATCCGGTGAGCAGCAATGCCAGGGTCGGTGCGCGGTTCGACGGATAGCGGGTAGCGAAATCATAGCCGGCGACGCTGCCGTCGGCGTTCAACCCGCCGTTGACGGTGATGAGCTGCGCGGCGCCCTTCGGCTCCCACGCATGCTCCTGCTCCCGGGTCAACTGCACGCGCACGGGACGGCCGACCGCGCGCGACAGCAGCAGCGCATCGGCGGTGACGTCGTCGGCGCAGTTGCGGCCG
>NZ_JAFAVV010000302.1 GCF_019242285.1 Bradyrhizobium sp. | reverse complement strand
TAGGCCTGTTGGGAACGACTTCATTACGGTCGGTGCCGCGAGCCAGTTCGTAGAGACGTAAACCATATTGGCCGAAGTTCGCTTCGAGCGCCGCCAATTCAAAACCTCTCAGATGCTCTACCATGTGAATCCCAAGCCTTTCAAGTTTCTCTTCCGTCAACTTGCCGAGGCCAGGTAGACGTGAGACTGGCAGCGGCGAAAGGAACTCAATCACCTCGTCAGGCTGGATGACAAAGAGACCATCGGTTTACGCCAGTCAGACGCGATCTTCGCCAGAAACTTGTTTGGCGCCACGCCCGCCGGGGCAGTCAATTGCAACTCCTGACGAATCTGCTCACGAATAGTACGAGCCACGCGGGTCGCTGTCGGCAAGCCGGTCTTATTCTCGGTCACATCGAGGTACGCCTCATCAAGCGACAGCGGCTCAATCAAATCCGTATGACGCCGGAAGATCTCATGCGCCATACGCGAGACTGCTCGATACCGCGGAAAATCTGGCGCCACGAAGGTTGCGTCGGGGCAGAGACGTTCGGCGCGAATGGCGGCCATGGCTGACCGAACGCCAAACCGCCGGGCCTCGTACGAAGCGGCGCAAACGACAGAACGTTTGCCGCGCCAAGCCACGATGACTGGCTTGCCGCGTAATCGTGGGTCGTCGCGCTGCTCGACAGAGGCATAAAACGCGTCCATATCGATGTGTACGATTTTGCGAACGCCCATGTGGACATTATGTCCGCTTGGTCCGCGTTGAAGCGAAAGGCGGAAGTGGCACAAGCACTGAATTAAATTCGAAGTGGCGTGAAGATTGCGACCTTCAACATCAACAACATCAACAAACGGCTTGCAAATCTGTTGCATTGGCTCGAAAGGGAGAAGCCTGAAGTCGTGTGCCTCCAGGAACTCAAGACAGAGCAGCATGGCTTTCCCGCCGACGCTCTGCGGTCAGCGGGATATGAGGCCGTCTGGGTCGGTGAGCGCTCGTGGAATGGTGTGGCAATTCTCGCCCGTGGACAAATGCCGATTTTGACTCGCTCAGAACTTCCCGGTGACGATCACGATCGGCAGGCTCGTTACCTAGAAGCAGCGGTTCGTGGCGTTCTCATTGCGTGCATTTACCTACCCAACGGCAATCCTCAACCCGGTCCGAAATTCGCTTACAAGTTGGCGTGGTTCGAACGGCTGATCACACATGCAAACGACCTGATAACAGCTCGTGTCCCGATCGTGCTGGCCGGCGATTACAACGTGGTCCCGACCCCACAGGACATTTACCCAACTCGATCTTTAGACAAGAACGCTCTTGTGCAGCCAGCGAGCCGTGAAGCATTCCAAAGGTTGCTTTGCCAGGGGTGGACTGATGCTCTGAGAAGGGTGCATCCGGCGGGGCCGCTTTGGACATTCTGGGATTACAAATCTGACAGATGGCTGGCGGATAAGGGGATGCGACTCGATCATTTGCTTCTCTCTCCGCAGGTCGCGACTCGATTAATTGATGCTGGCATTGATCGTTGGGTCCGCGGCGAAGACAACGCGAGCGATCATGCTCCAGCATGGATCACACTTAAGATGTAATTTTTCGCCGAGAGAGGTTGCCGGACGGGCGCACCATTGTCCGGATGGTCGACGGCTCGGAAACATTCCTAAATACATGGCCGTCTAGGGAGGATCGATTCGAGTCGCAGCTCGCCCATTTTCCGGTTTGCCCGTCAACAGGGAGCAACCTGGAATTTAGGTTGTCACATTAGCATTTCGACGGCGGGCAACCAAATACGCCGGCTCCAGTTCGGGCCAGTAGGGCACCACAGAAGCAGCTTTCATGGCTCGTGCTGCTCTGGCCGCAAGGATTGAGCCGAGACTGCATTCAGGAGGCGATCGTAACCCTACAAGTTCTCCAATCGTAATCGAAGGTCTGCGCCCTTCCACGCCCTTTGGAACTCCCGCTCGACCCAAGCCATTTCTTCCATCTTATGTTGCGCCCGAAGGCTCTCCCGCAGACCGAATAACAAGCGGCCGTTGTTCGGGCTCTGCCGCAATCCTTCGCGAAACACGATCTCGGCGGCGGGAGCATCTCCGGAGCGCAGCAGCGCCGCCCCAGCGATTCCCGCACAGGGTAGTACCAAGTCGGCGGCTCGAAATAAAATAGCCGATCCTGCAGGTCGACGGCCTTCCGCCACTTTGCAATAGCGGCCGCGGGATCCGAATCGAGCCGCGCATCCAGCACTGCCGCTGCCAAATCCGTCACTTCACTGTTTTGGCGGCATCGTGCCATTCCATGTTGCGATCGAAGCTCTTTCGCAATTCCTCAAAGTGCTGTTGCTCGCGCTGGGCATCGGCGCGCCTCCCTTCGCCGAAAGCTGCCAGTGCCCGTGCGTAATGCCACATTGCCGTGAAGAGCGAGTTAGGGCCCTTTGGCTTTGGAGCCGCGAGCACCTCATCCCACATGCCCATCCGCACTTCGATGAACCCTGTATACATCTCGCCTACCGTCACCATGTCCGGTACCATCGAGGCGAGGGAAGTGCGCATCATTTCGATGGCTTTCCGGGTTTCGGCGACGCGTCCCTGCATCGCACGTGCGTACAGGATAAACATCAAGCTGTGCGGATAATTCATCTGCAGGTAGCC
>NZ_JAFAVV010000071.1 GCF_019242285.1 Bradyrhizobium sp. | reverse complement strand
GCCGATGCGTTCGCCGTGATAAGCCTTCTCCAGCCGCCCGCGCATTCGCGTCAGCGGTGTCCGCAGATCATGCGCAACATTATCGCTTACTTGTTTGACCTCGCCCATCAATGTTTCTATTCGATCCAGCATCAGATTGAGGTTTTCCGCAACCCGGTCCCATTCGTCCCTGGTGCCTCGCAACGGGATACGCTGGTCGAGACCGCTGAGCATGATGGCCCGGCTGGTGGCGTTGATCGCTTCGATTCGTCCCACGGTTCGTCGTGTCACCAGAGCGCTTGCGAGCCCCGCAAGCACGAGTATCAAGAGGGCGCCCAAGATCACCGCCGTCTTGATCTCGGCCGTCAAGTTGTCGAGGTCGCTGATGTCCCGCCCGACCAGCAACCGATCGCCGCCCGGGAACGTTTCGAGGACGGCCCGCACGAGCGGCTTGCTTGCCGAATCCGGCAACGGGGTCGCGCGAAATTCCGTCCATCCCGAAGGTGCGGTGGCCGCCTGCGGCCATTCCCGGAGGTTGCCGGCGAGCGGCACCAACGAGGAATCGACCAGCAGATACACGCCATCGGCAAAGCTCTTGTCGGCCATCCGTTTTCGAATGAGGTCGATCAGTTCGTCGCGCCCAACATGTTGATGGGCATCCCGCAGGCCCAAATATTCGGTGATAATGGCGCGATCCGACCTGCTGCGCACATAGGAGGCTGTCGCCAGATAGACGTAGGCGAAGATGGCGGACACGATCACACCGAATGACCCGATCGCAATCAGCGCCAGCTTGAACGTCGACGACGCGAAAGTCTTAGCCAGCAGCACGGAGACAGTACCCGATACCGCGAACCGTATGAATCAGCGGATAGGTCTGCTGGTCGTCGACTTTGCGGCGCAAGCGTCCGACATAGACATCGATGATGTTCGTCGAAGGATCGAAATGCAGGTCCCAGACATGCTGTAGCAGCATCGCGCGCGAAACGACGCGGCCTGCGTTGCGCGCCAGATATTCCAGAAGCTGGAACTCCCGGGGTAGGAGCAGGATTTCCTTGCCGCGCCGGCTGGCGGTCCGTGCGATCAGATCGATGGCGAGGTCGCCGACCCGCAGGATGGTCTCCTTGACGACGGTATCGCTGCGTCGGCCGAGCGCCTCGAGGCGCGCCAGAAGCTCCACGTAGGAGAATGGCTTGACGAGATAATCGTCGCCTCCGGCGCGCAGGCCGCGCACCTTGTCGTCGACTTCTCCGAGCGCGCTGATGATCAAGAAGGGCGCGGCGACGCCGCCATCACGCAGGTGACGCATCACCGCGATGCCGTCGATGTCCGGAAGCATGCGGTCGATCGTGATCACCGCATAGTCGCAGCTGGCGGCGTGGCTCAGTGCTTCGGCGCCGTTGCAGGCGAGATCCACCTCGTAGCCGCTGGTCGTGAGTTGCTCTTCCAGCTGGCCGGCGGTCTCCGGGTCGTCCTCAACGACCAGAACGCGGCGATAACCTCCCGTCATGGTCTTTCTCCAACACCGCAATCGGTGCCCCGATTCCGAAGCTCGCATCCTGTCGCAGCAAGTTCGGTTGCGACTTCGGAGTGCGCGCACCAGCCTATCCAGTTTCACGTCGCCGGAAAATGCCCCATGACGATCATCACAGCGATGTGGTTCGCTCACCTCAGGCGCGGATGTCTGCGTCAGGACCTCCACAAGTCGCTGCGGTGATGTCAAACCCGAATTCCGCTCCCCGGTGCAGCGGATTTGACGTTCGCAACCGGCGAGGTCTCGCAGGCGAACGTCAAATCCAGGGCGCCACTGGCATCAATAGATCGCCAGTCGTTCTCTTCCGACATTCGCAGAACTGCCCGTCGCGGTGGGATGCGAATGTCACAATCGGATCACTGGTAGCCGTAGTCTCCGCAGACGTTGACCCACTGCGGTCCATAGGATGTCCACGTCCTGCGCCAGCAGCCATCGTAGTAACCGTAGTCGGCGTAAAGAAACGGCGCGCCGAAGAACGCGAAGCGATGAAAGCGACGATGGAAGAAATGGTGGCGGAAGTCATCCCGGTCGCGGAATCCAAAGCGATGGAAGTTGTCCCGCCCGTGGAACGAGAAGTGTGAAGCGGAGGGCGAGAATGCTGCGTGCGAAAACGGCGCAGCCGCGAAGCCCGGACCGCCTCTCATGCCGCCTCCCATGCCGCCGATGTGCATTCCCCCCATGCCGCCACCATGCATCCCACCTCCCATGCCGCCATGCATGCCGCCGCCGCCGCCATGAAAGGCAAGGGCCGGCGATGCAAGCGCGAGCGTAGCCGCAAGCACTCCCGTGCCGAAATATCTGAACAGTCTGTTGCTCATGTCCCAATCTCCTTCGCTGATCGCGGCGACAGGGCCCGTCGCCGGGAAGGACATTAGGAAGCCCAATTCATCGTAAAATTTCAAATGACTAAGGCGACAGTTTCTGACACTGATGTTAGCGTCGCCTGTTCGCGTGGATCAGGCATCCGCACGTGTCGTCGGAGTTGCGTGCTTGCGCAGTCCGATCGTCTGTGTCCATGGTCGTCATCGTCCCCATATCGTCTCCTCGCTCCAGCCGAGCCGCGCGAACTCGCCGGCCCGGAGCGGCGCTTCGCCGGCTGCGAAGAACTCATCGAGCTGCGGCGGCGCGACGGATGTTGCGGACAGCATCGCATGGGCCTGGCCGCGATGATGGATCTGGTGCTGGAACAGGTGCATCAAGAGACGGTCGCGCCGCTCGGCCTGCACGCTGGTGTCGCGGTTGACCCGCACGATGCCGTCGAGTGCTTCTTGTGTCAACGCATCGCAGTGTGCGATCAGGCGGCGGTCGACCGCGGCCTGCGCCGGCTTCAGCGCCGCCGCCGACGGATAGGGCACCTCGTTCTCCCACGCTTTGGGCCCGAGCCAGCCGCCTTCCAGCGCGTCGACGTAGAAGAGGTCGATGACATGGATGTGGTTCAGCGTCTTCTGCAGGCTCGGGAAGAAGCCGGTCCGCCCGGCTTCGAATTCCAGTTGGCTCAGGCCGGCGCACGCCGTGAGCAATCGCTCGTTGGCCCAGGCGTTGTTATGGGCGAAAGCGCGATAGGTCTGGATCAGGCCGGCGGGCATGTTGGCTCTCCGTGAGGCGGATCGTCGGGGCGGAGTGCATTTCAGCCTGCCGGGGGATGGCGGACAAGGCTGTTTCGCCGACGGCCTCGCCGGAATGATCGGGACAGCAGACGGCCACCGATGGTGTCGTCGCGGACGATGGCGTAGAATCGGCCTCTGGGCGCGCCACAGCGCCGCAGCCGCAAGGAGGATCTCATGTACGCCGCGATCCGTCAGGCCAAGGCAAGGGCCGGCACCGCCGAGGAATTGGCGCGCCGGATCAAGGAGGGGGCCATCCCGATCATCAGCGACGTCGACGGCTTCATGGCCTATTACGTGGTCTATGCGGGCGACGACACCGTGACCGCGATCAGCATCTTCAACAAATACGAACAGGCGGAAGAGGCCAACCGGCGCGCGCTGGCCTGGGGCGAGCAGAACTTGACGCCGCTGCTGGCCGGCCCGGCCATGGCGGTCGCAGGTCCGGTGATCGTGCACACGCTGGCGTGACGGCATTCATCGCGGACGGCAAGAAGCCTGATCGCGAGAACTGCGGTCACGGTCGCTCGAATCTCGGCCGTTCGCGTGCGGCGATAGCCCAAGCGCAAGAGGCTTGGGCCGGTTGGCGCCCCCGAGAGGCTGATGTCGCAGATCAGGATTTCGCGGCGGCGGGTGCACCCAACCGCTTGTTTTCCAGGCAGCCTATCGGCCTCACGCCGATGGGCGCTCCGACTTCACTGGAGTAACTTCTCCGAAAGCTTTCGGGAGACTTGCAGCATGGATTCGCGAGTCATCTCGCAGTGGCGCCACGCGCGGCAATTCACCGTGGGCTCTCCCTGGTAAATCTGCCCGCCAATGATATTCT
>NZ_JAFAVV010000815.1 GCF_019242285.1 Bradyrhizobium sp. | reverse complement strand
CATCGGCCCGGTGCACTACTATGAAGGTCCGGTGCTGCTCGTGGGCCGCACGGCCGTTCTGATCGGCATGAACGTCGAGCCGAAGACGGCCCAGCGCGAATATGACCGTGCCCGCATCATCTTCATCGACCACGACAATGGCGGCGGCGACACCCATGATTGCAAGATCGGGCTGATGACGAGCACGCGGCCGCGCCGAGACCATGCTCCCTGCACGGCGAGCACCGTTCTCCTGCGCACGCAATGGAAGGTCAGCCCGGCCGCGCTGGACGGGCTGATGGTCAGCGCCACCGTCATTCGCTCCCTGACCGAAACGATCGAGAAGGATTTTGGCACGGTGCACGGGCCTCTGCTCAGGCTGTTCCTGGACAACCGGCCGTCCGGTTATCCAGTCGAGCCGGAATTGGGACCGTACGTGAAATCCGGTCCGCGACCGGAACGGGTGCTGCGGCTGGACACGGAGCGCTTCGCGACGCACATGCGCCACATCCTCGACGAGGTGGTCGCTGACGACGCCGTCTGCGCGCCGTTCAAGGCGAACTGGGCCGCGCAGATGCCCGGGTAGACGACCTACTTGCACCCCAACTGCGCCCGTTGCGGGTTTTTGCGGTTTAGCGATTCTTGCAGAATCGCGTTTTTCCGTTAGAGATATGAGATATCGTCCCTCTTGCTGAAACAGCCCAACAGTTCGAACATGCCGAAGAAAGCCCTTTTCCTGGCAGGACCGTTGACTGGTATCTCCTACAGAGATGCCCTCGATTGGAGAAAGTACGTAGAAAGCAAGCTTCCGGAGGATGTCATCGCATTCTCGGCGCTGCGCGGAAAAGGTTATGTGACAGAGGAGCGTGTCCTCAAGGACGCTTACCCTGAACATCTGCTCAGCACGTCCCAAGGTACGATCACGAGGGATCGCTATGACGTATCCCGCTGCGATGCACTTTTCGTCAATTTCCTGAATGCCGACCGAGTCTCCATAGGGACCGTCATGGAAATGGCGTGGGCCGATGTCAGGCGCATACCGATTATCCTGGCGATGAAGGAAGGAAATATTCATGATCATGCTTTCGTGCGACAGGTGGCCGCGTTCGTGACGGGTGACCTGGATGAGGCGATTCAGACGGCCGTTGATGTCGTAACGATGAGCGTCGTCTAAATGCTCCGATTCCGAAGCTCGCATCATATCGCAACGGCGCGTTCTCCAGTTTCTAATAAAAGAAACACGAGCAACGGCGATTCTGGTGCCGGCACCGACTTTGAAGCTCTGATGAGGAGTTCGCGGCACAACCGGCCGGAGCATCAGCTTAGCCGCACGCGTCGTCGGACCAAGATCGAGCTTGGCCCCGTTGCCATTGGAGGCAGTCGGAGCCCCCGCAAACTTGCGGGCCCGGAGCCGGCAGGAGTTCAGGGACGACCCCCGGCGCGGACAATTCGGATAATGAAAAGAAAACTCCCGCGCATCGCGGAGCCCCAATTTCTAGAAGGGTGCATAAGAAAAGCGTGCACAAGAAAAGCATGCGCAGAAGCTCTCTTGCACATTGAACTGCCCCCGTGAACGTGGTAAGCGCTCGGCCTGCTGCTTGGGGGCGCGCCGAATGAATATGTTCGACTCATCGGAATTCGACAAATCGACTATTCCCGAGTCGACCGCTGAGGCCCCCGCCGAAACCAAGCGACCATTTTCAATCGATGACCTGGTAGCGCTTGTACGGGATCGCGAAGAATCCATCTTTGAGTGTGCGCATGCGCGAGCGATAGACCCGCTGACCCTGCGCAGCCAGCTTCTTCTGCACCTGCCCCGGCTTGTCACCGCCGATCGATTCCCCCGCGAGCACGACATCCAACAAGAAGTTCAAGCTGTTTCGGATTTTCTTGAGGAGATACAGCGTCCGTATGCGAAATGGTTGAGGCCGCCAGAAAGGACGATCACGCTGGACGATCTCGAGTTCGTCTCGCTCGATCCGGAGATTGCGCAAATCTACCATGAGCGCCTCCACTATGTGGGCTCCTACCGGCCTGGGTGGCACTATGCTTTTCAAGAAAAGAATAGTGGCAGAATTGTCTGTATTGGCAGCGTTGCTGACTTCGACCTCAAGCATGCCCAGGAAAAGATCGCTCCTCATATCGAACTACGATACGTATCCGTCTTGTCGCGATTCTTTACCTTTCGCTGGGCACCCAAGAACATCTTCAGCTATTTTCATGGAAAGCTGCGCCTTCAGTTGATGAAGGAACGTGACACGAGACTGATGTTCTCTTTCATTAATCCGAATCTCGGATTCAACGCGAGTTCGCATAAGGGTGCCCATTGGACGCTCTTTGCCCGCGAGTCGGGTACGCGCTACACGTACTTGGATGGCCGTTACCGCACGATGCGCTTCTTCGTGGAGAACTACGGCACCAGCGATCCGGTCAAACTCAGAGAACGGCTTGGCGATTCGTTCATAGTCTCGACCATCAAGCTTCATCCGCTGGAGCTCTTTGCAATTCCGCTTCAGCGTCGGGGACGGAAGGCAATACCGACGGAACCCCACGGACCACACATCTTCCGCCGCCCGGAGTTGTGCGCCTCCATTCCAGCAAAATCGATGGTAGATCGGACTGAAACTGTCCTCTCGCGGCCGCCGATACCGATCCTCCCTGCATTGGCCGCAGGCTAGGGACGTCAGCCGGCTCCAGGCATTCGCCCGCTACCAAGAGCCCCCTCATCCCGCCGCACCCTTCCGCGCAACGCGGCCGGCGGCGCGCCGTGCAGCCTGTTCCAGGCACGGCGGAACTGGCGGGTGGAGGCGAAGCCGGCGCGCGCGGCCACCTGCTCCATCTGCAGCTTGGAGCCCATGACGAGCTCGCGCGCCAGCGCGATGCGGATACGGTTCACATAGTCGGTCACGCTCATCCCGGCATGCTCGTTGAACAGCCGCGACAGATTGCGCGGGCTTGCCGCGGCGATGCGGGCCAGCGCCTGGAGCGACCAGTCACGCGCCGGGTCGGCGGCGATCGCATCCTGGGCGCGGTGGATGGCGGGATGAATGTGGTTGCGGCCCTCCAGCCAGGGCGACAGCTGCGGATCGGCGCCGCCGCGCCTGAGATAGACCACGAGAAAGCGCGCCACCGCGAGCGCCGGCCCGTGGCCGGCCTCCTGCGCCACCACATGCAGCATGAGGTCGATGCCGGCGGCAATGCCGGCGCTGGAGAGCCGCTCGCCGTCCTCGACATAGATGCGGTTCTCGCGCACCTCGGCGGCCGGCGCCAGGCGCCGCAGCGCGGCGATCGTGGCGTGATGCGTGGTGCATTCGTAACCATCGAGCAGACCGGCGCGCGCGGCGAGCAGCGCACCGGAGCAGATCGTGGCCAGGCGGATTCCGGGCCGGATGGCATGCTTCAGCCAGGCCACGATCTCATCCTCGAGGCCGTGATCGCGCTTGCGGTCGCCGGTTCGGCCGAGCGGCTGCTCCGTACTGCCCGACAGCACGACCAGCGCGCCGTCGGGCAGGCGCGCCGGCAGCGGCTTGATGCCGGTCACGTCGAGGCCGATCGAGCTGCCGGTGGAAGATGACGGGCCGATAAAGTCGATGACGAAGCGCACGTCATCCTGCTCGAGATTGGCCTTGCGCAGCACCTCCATCGGGCCGGCGACATCCAGCAGCAGCACACGCGGCGGCACCACGACGAAGACCGGGATGTCCGGTCGTGGGCCGGCGCTTTTCATGTCTGTCGCATTTCCTTTCGGAAAACCGGCGTCCACTTTTCCGGAAAATGCTCCTGCCGTCATGCCGAAACGGCCTGCTTCGCGTCGGCCAGCGCCTGCTCCACCGTCGCGATGCGGGCGAACCGCCCCGCGAGCACCAGTTCGGTGCGGGCGCGGATGTCGGCCGGACTCCATTCGCGCCCCGCGGCGTCGGTCATCGGGAACGTCAGCGTCGCCTCGGTCACGAAATCGACCTGGTAGCCGAGATCGGAGGCATGCCGGGTCGTCGTCTCGCAGCACTGCTCGGTTCGAATGCCGGAGACGATCAGGCGGCGGATGGCGTGCTGCGACAGCCAGTCCTCGAGGCCGCTGCCGACCAGCGCCGAGTGGCGGCTCTTGCGGAAGACCACATCCGGCTCGAGCTCCAGCGGCGCCAGCGTGGTGACGAGGCCCGAGGCTTCGGAGAAGGCGCCGGTGCCCGCCACGTGGAAGATCTGAACGACCGGAACGCCCGCGCCCCTCGCGCCGTCGATCAGCGCCTGCTGGCGCTCGATATAGGCGGCGAGCCCCTCCTCGGAGAAATAAGGCCGCTGACGAAACGACTCCTGGGCATCGATGACGAGCAGCGCCGTGACCGGGCCGGACATATCGCGTATTCTCCTCAATCTGGACAAAGTATGACTTGCACGCATCAAGGCGGACGAAAATGCTTCCGCCGGACAACGAGGGGACAAATCGCGCCAGCCCCGCAAGCAATCTCCGGCCGACACGTCCTTATATGAACATGAATGCGCTGCTGCAACCTGACCTCGCATCCACCGGCGTGTGGTCCGCGGGTCTCGGCCGTGACGGCAGCCGCACGCGATCAGGCGCGTCGGCAGCCCGCTGGATGGCGCGAAGAGGAGAGGATGCCTTGCGAGATTAGACCCAGCCGCCGTCCACCACATATTGCTGTGCGGTGCAGGCCGACGCCTCCTCCGAGGCGAGAAACACCGTGAACCTCGCAAGCTCGTCCGGCATCAGCTTCCGCTTCAGGCACTGGCGGTTCATCAATTCGGCCTCGCCCTCGGGCGTGAGCCATTTCTCGAGCTGGCGCTCGGTCATGATCCAGCCGGGCGCGATCGCGTTGACGCGGATGTTGTAGGGGCCATAGTCGCGCGCCAGCGAGCGGGTCAGCCCGAGCACGCCGGCCTTGCTCGCCGAATAGGCCGCCATGCCGCCCTGCCCCGCCAACCAGGTGGTCGAGCCGAAATTGATGATGACGCCCGCCTTCGCCTGCTTCATGTCCGGCAGCACCGCCTGTACCGCGAAGAACTGGTGCTTCAGGTTCACGGCGATGCGCTCGTCCCAATAGGCCGGCTCCACGGTCTCGGTCGGATGCCGCTCGTCATGGGCGGCGTTGTTGACGAGGATGTTGAACGGTCCATGGGCCTTGCGCGCCTCGGCGATGCCGCGGCGCAGCGCCGCGATGTCGGTGAGGTCGACTGTGTAGAAGTGCGCCGAGAGGCCCTCACCGGACAATTCGCGCGCGAGCCTCGTCCCCTCCTCGGTCTTGATGTCGAAGAACACGACCGTGGACTTCTGCCGGGCAAAGTGCCGCGTGATCGCCGCCCCGATGCCGGACGCGCCACCGGTGACGAGTACGACCTTGCCGGCAAGATCCGGATAGATGGCGGCCATGGCTTTCCTCCCGATTTCGTTCGCCGGCGCGGTCGCGCTTGAAGCGCCTCGCCGATCTTATCCATTCAAATTCGCGAGGTGTACATATCAGATTTTCAGTTGCGCCCCTCAGAAAATGACGGCAGTGTTGCCAAAAATGCGTATCCGGGGAGGAAAGACGATGCGATGGCTCGACAGGCTGGGGCTTGCCGTGGCGACCCTATGGCTCGCGCTCGGCGCGGCAAACGCCGACACCACGGTGAAATGGCTGCATATCGAGGCCAATCCGGCCCAGGTGAAAATCTGGGAAGAGGTCGCCCGCAGTTATGAGGCCGCCCATCCCGGCACCAGGATCGAGATGCAGTTCCTGGAAAACGAGGCCTACAAGGCCAAGCTGCCGACCATCCTGCAATCCAAGGACCGTCCGAACATCATCTACAGCTGGGCCGGCGGCGTGCTGAAGTCGCAGATCGAGGCCGGCGTGCTCGAGGACATCACCGACCAGATCAAAGGCTACAGCGACAGCCTGACGCCGGCGGCGCTCGCCGCCTTCAGCCGCGACGGCCGCATCTACGGCCTGCCGACCGCGCTGTCGCAGGTCGGCTTTCTCTACAACAAGGAGCTGATGGCCAAGGCCAAGGTCGATGCCGCGGGCATCAAGACCTGGGACGACCTGCTCGCGGCGGTGAAGACGCTGAAGGCCGCCGGCGTCACGCCGATCGTGGCCGGCGGCGCCGACAAATGGCCGCTGCATTTCTACTGGACGCATCTGGCCGTGCGCATTGGCGGCAAGGCGGCGTTCGACGCCGCACTGCGCGGCGAGAATGGCGGCTTCGCCGGCGAGACGTTCCAGAAATCGGGCGAGCTGTTCAAGCAGCTCGTCGATTTGCAGCCGTTCCAGAACGGCTTCCTCGGCTTCAAGAATCCGCAGGCGGTCGGCTATTTCGGCGACGGCAAGGCCGCGATGACGCTCGCGATCTCCACCGTCTATCATCTGCAGCGGGCGCTGGCCGCCGACAAGAAGGGGCTTGCCGAGGACCAGATCGGCTGGTTCGATTTCCCCATGGTGCCCGGCGGCAAAGGCGAGCCGAGCGATACGCTCGGCGGCATCACCGGCTGGCTGGTGACAAAGGGCTCGCCGAAGGAGACGGTCGACTTCCTGAAGTTTTTCGTCTCGAAGGACGTGCAGACGCGGCTCGCCGCCGGCAACTTCATCATCCCGGTGGTGAAGGGCGCCGACGCCGGGCTCAATAACGCCTTCATGAAGCAGATCGCCGCTAACCTTTCGAAGTCGCGCTATCACCAGAACTTCTATGACCAGAGCCTCGGCCCCTCGGTCGGCCGCGTCGTCAACGACGTCACCGCCGAGATCGCCGGCGGCAGCATGGCGCCGAAGGACGCGGCAGAGGCGATCGAGGCCGCCTGGAAGCAGGGCAACTGAGCATGCGCCGCCGCGCCGATAGCCTGGCGCCGCTCACCGCCGTGCAGCCGCAGCCGGCATGGCCGGCGGCGCTGCGCGGCCTTCTCGCCGACAACCGGCTCGCCGTGCTGGTGCTGTTCCTGCCGCCGGCGCTGTTGCTGTTCACGCTGTTCGTCGTGCTGCCGATCGGCGAAGCCGCCTGGTATTCCGGTTTCAACTGGAACGGCTTTGGCAGGCCGACCAACTGGATCGGCTTCGACAACTACCGCTTCGTGCTGCAGACCCGCGCGTTCTGGCTGGCGCTGCGCAACAACGGCCTGATCATCGTCGTTTCCCTCCTGATCCAGTTGCCGCTGGCGCTGGCGCTCGCGCTGATGCTGGCCGAGCGCTTCCGCGGCGCGGTGGCGCTGCGCATGCTGTTCTTCCTGCCCTACATCCTGGCCGAGATCGCGACCGGGCTGATCTTCAGCTTCGTCTATGACGGCGACTACGGCCTCGTCGCCTCGATCTGGCGGCTGTTCGGCGCCGAGACGCCGCATCTGCTCGCCTCGACCGACACCGCGATGCTGGCGGTGCTGATCGTGATCGTCTGGAAATATTTCGGCTTCCACATGATGCTGTTCATCGCCGCGCTGCAGGGCATGGACAGGAGCCTGATCGAGGCCGCGCGCGTCGACGGCGCGACCCGCGCGCAGCTCCTGCGCCATGTGGTGATCCCGTGGCTCTATCCGACCATCCGCCTCTCGGTGTTCTTCGCCATCGTCGGCTCGCTGCAGCTCTTCGACCTGGTGATGCCGCTGACCCGCGGCGGCCCCGCCGATTCGTCGAACACGCTGGTGAGCTTCCTCTACAACAACGGCATCTCGCGGATGCGGGTCGGCTACGGGAGCGCCGTCGGCGTCATCCTGTTCGTCATCTGCGTCAGCTTCGCCTTCACCTATCAGCGATGGTTCCTGCGCGATGAGTGACATTGACACGATTCGCCCGCCCTTCGACCCGGCCGTGCTCTACAAGACGCTGTTCCTGGCAGTCGTCGCCGTCCTCGTGCTGGTGCCGCTGCTCGCGACCGTGCTGGGCGGCTTCAAGTCGCTCGGCGAACTGCGCATCAATCCGTTCGGCCTGCCGCAGCATTGGGAATGGTCGAACTATGCCGACATCCTGTTCTCCCAGCGCTACTGGCAATTGCTGCGCAACTCGCTGATCATCTCGGCGCTGACGGTGACGCTGACCCTGATCACGGCCTCGATGGCCGCGTTCACCTTCGCCCATGTGACGTTCTACGGCAGCTCGATGCTGCTGAGCTATCTGACGCTGGGCCTGCTGTTTCCCGCCGCGACCGCGGTGCTGCCGCTGTTCATCAAGGTGCGCGACCTCGGGCTGCTCGACACCTATTTCGGCGTCGCCTTGCCGCAGGTGGCGTTCAGCCTCGCCATGAGCGTGCTGTTGCTGCGGCGCTTCTTCAAGGACCTGCCCCCCGAGCTGCTGGAAGCCGCGCTGATGGACGGCTGCAGCTACATCAACTTCTTCCGCTACGTGACGCTGCCGCTGTCGCGGCCGATCCTCGCCACCGTCGGCACCATCACCTTCGTCCACAGCTGGAACGCCTATCTGCTGCCGCTGGTGATGCTGAACAGCGATGCGCTCTATCCATGGCCGCTCGGCGTCATGGTCTATCAGGGCGAATATTCGTCCGAATGGCACCTGATCCTCGCATTCATCACGCTGACGATCCTGCCGACCATCATCCTCTTCATCTTCGCGCAGAAGCACATCGTCGCGGGCCTCACCGCGGGCGCGGTCAAGGGATGACCGTGCAGCACGACAACGACTCTGAGGGAGCAGGCAATGAGAAAGGTCGGCATCGGAATCATCGGCTGCGGCGTCATCTCCGCCGCCTATCTGAAGGCCGCGCAGCGCTTCGGCGTCCTCGACGTCAAGGCGGTGGCCGACATGCGCAGCGAGGTGGCGGAAAAGCGCGGCGCCGAATTCGGCGTACCGGGCCTGCGGGTCGACCAGTTGCTCAAGCGCGACGACGTCGAGATCGTCGTCAACCTCACGGTGCCGCTGGCGCATACCGATGTCAGCCTCGCCGTGCTCAACGCGGGCAAGCATGTCCATTCCGAGAAGCCGCTCGGCGTCAATCTCGCGGAAGCGAGGAAGGTGATGGACCTCGCCGCGGAGAAGAACCTGCGCCTCGGCTGTGCGCCGGACACGTTTCTCGGCGGCGGCCATCAGACCGCGCGCAAGCTGATCGACGAAGGCGCGATCGGCACGCCCGTCGCCGGCAGCGCGTTCTTCATGTGCCCGGGGCACGAGCGCTGGCATCCGGCGCCCGGCTTCTATTATCTGCGCGGCGGCGGGCCGATGCTCGACATGGGACCGTACTATATCACCGACCTGGTGCAACTGCTCGGCCCGGTGGCAAGCGTGACGGGCTCGACGGCGCGGCCGAAGACCGAGCGGCTCGTCACCAGCGAGCCG
>NZ_JAFAVV010000813.1 GCF_019242285.1 Bradyrhizobium sp. | reverse complement strand
CAACTCGGCGGCGAAATTGTCGATCTCGTCGTCGGTCTCGAAATCGGCCAGCCTGCGATACAGCGACAGCCGCACCGAGAGATCGGAGACATAGTCCTCCGGGATCAGCACCGGCATGCCGATCGTGATCTGCGGCGACCAGCGTTCTGCGGCGGGCTCGGCGATGCCGGCCTTGAGATTGATGATCGCCTCCTCCAGCATCGACTGGTACAATTCGAAGCCGACCTCCTTGATGTGTCCCGACTGCTCCTCGCCGAGCAGGTTGCCGGCGCCGCGGATGTCGAGATCGTGGGACGCGAGCTGGAAGCCGGCGCCGAGGTTCTCCAGCGACTGCAGCACGGTGAGGCGCTTCTCGGCCTGCGCCGTGATCTTCTGCTGCGCCGGCAGCGTGAACAGCGCATAGGCGCGCAGTTTCGAGCGCCCGACCCGGCCGCGCAACTGATAGAGCTGCGCCAGCCCGAACATGTCGGCGCGGTGCACGATCAGCGTGTTGGCGTTGGGAATGTCGAGGCCGCTTTCCACGATCGTGGTCGACAGCAGGATGTCGTATTTTCCGTCGTAGAAGGCCGACATGATGTCCTCGATCGTGGTCGGCGCCATCTGGCCATGGGCGACCGCGACCTTCATCTCCGGCAGATTCTTGTCGAGGAAGTCCTTCACCCCGGCGAGATCCTCGATCCGCGGCACGACATAGAAGGCCTGGCCGCCGCGGTAGCGCTCGCGCAGCAGCGCCTCGCGGATCATCAGGGGATCGTGCGGCGCGACGAAGGTGCGGACCGCGAGCCGATCGACCGGCGGCGAGGCGATGATCGAGAGCTCGCGCACGCCGGTCAGCGCCAGTTGCAGGGTGCGCGGGATCGGGGTCGCCGACAGCGTCAGCACGTGCACCTCGGCGCGAAGCTGCTTCAGCCGTTCCTTGTGGCTGACGCCAAAGTGCTGCTCCTCGTCGACGATCAACAGACCGAGATCGCGGAACTTGATCGACTTGCCGAGCAGCGCATGGGTGCCGACCACGATGTCGATCGAGCCGTCGGTCAGCCCCTTCTTGACCTGCGTCAGCTCCTTCGGCGAGATCAGCCGCGAGGCCTGCGCGACGTTGACCGGAAAGCCCTTGAAGCGCTCGGTGAAGGTCTTGGCGTGCTGGCGCGCCAACAGCGTGGTCGGCACCACGATGGCGACCTGTTTGCCGTCGAGCGCGACCGCGAACGCCGCGCGCAGGGCGACCTCGGTCTTGCCGAAGCCGACGTCGCCGCAGATCAGCCGGTCCATCGGCCGGCCGGCCTCGAGATCCTTCAAGGTCGCCTGGATCGCGGTCTCCTGATCCTCCGTCTCCTCATAGGGGAAGCGGGCGCAGAACTCGTCATAAAGGCCCGCCTGCACCGGCAGCTTTGGGGCCTCGTGCAGCATCCGCTCGGCCGCGATCTTGATCAGCTCGCCCGCAATCTCGCGGATGCGGTTCTTCAGCTTTGCCTTGCGAGTCTGCCAGCCGGTGCCGCCGAGCCGGTCCAGCTCGGCATTGGTCTGGTCCGAGCCGTAGCGCGACAGGAGCTCGATGTTCTCGACCGGCAGGAACAGTTTTGTCTCCGCCGCATAGTGCAGCTCAAGACAGTCGTGCGGCGCGCCGGCGACGTCGAGCGTCTGCAGGCCGACGAAGCGGCCGATGCCGTGTTCGACATGCACGACGAGATCGCCGGAGGCCAGACTCGTGACTTCGGAGATGAAGTTCTCCAGCTTCCGGTTCGCCTTGCGTGGCCGCACCAGCCGGTCGCCGAGGATGTCCTGCTCGCTGATGATGGCGACGTCATCGGTCTCAAAACCGCTTTCCAGGCCCAGCACGGCAAGCATGGTCTGGTTGCGCGGGGTGGCCTGCACCGTGCGCCAGGAATTGACTGCCGTGACGTTGTGCAGCTTGTGATCGGCCAGCATGTTGGCCATGCGGTCGCGCGAGCCCTCGCTCCACAGTGCGATCACCACCTTCTTACGCTGCGCCTGCAAGGTATGGACCTGCGCCACCACGGCCTCGAACACGTTGACATTGGCGTCGTTGCGCTCGGGCGCGAAATTCCGCCCCGCCCGGGCGCCGGCATCGATCACGCCGGCCTCGGCCGGAACGGCGAAAGGCGTCATCCGAGCGAGCGGCGCGTCGGCGAGCCGCCTGCTCCATTCGTCATCGGTGAGATAAAGCCGGTCCGGCGGCAGCGGCTTGTAGAGCGCCCCGCCGCCCGGATGCTCCATCGCCTCGCGCCGCGCGTCGTAATAGTCTGCGATCTGCTTGAAACGCTCCCGCGCGGCGTCCTCGCCCTGCGGCTCGATCACGACCGGCGCATCGCCGAGATAGTCGAACAGCGTCTCCATCCGCTCCTGGAACAGCGGCAGCCAATGCTCCATGCCGGGATGGCGGCGGCCTTCGCTGACCGCCTCGTAGAGCATGTCGTCGCGCTCGGGCGCGCCGAACTCGGCGACATAGCCCATCCGGAAGCGGCGGATGGTCTCGGGCACGAGCTGGAATTCCGAGATCGGCACCAGGTCGAGCGAACGCATGTCGAGATGGGTGCGCTGGGTCTCGGCATCGAAGGAGCGGATCGACTCCAGCGAGTCGCCGAAGAAGTCGAAGCGCACGGGCATGTCGAGCCCGGCCGGAAAGAGATCGAGGATGCCGCCGCGGACGGCATATTCGCCGGCCTCGCGCACGGTGGAGGAACGGGTGTAGCCGTTGTGCTCGAGCCAGGCGACGATGGAATCCATCGGCACGACATGCCCCGGCGCCACCGACAGCGCCTGCGCCGCCATGACCTCGCGCGCCGGCACCCGCTGCACGATCGCGTTCACCGTGGTCAGCACGATCAGCGGCTTGTCGCTGCCGGCGAGCCGCGCAAGCCGCGCCAGGGTGGTGACGCGCTGCGCGAGGATGCCGCCATGCGGCGAGACCCGGTCATAGGGCTGACAGTCCCAGGCCGGAAACTGCATGAGGGGCAGGTCGGGCGCGAAGAATTCGAGCGCCCGCGCCAACTGCTGCATGCGGGGACCGTCGCGGCAGACCACGGCAAGGCTGACCGCGGGCCGCTTCGGCCGTGCTGCGATGGCGCGCGCGAGATCGGAGATGACGAGGCCCTCGGCGCCCTCCGCGACATTGGCAAGGGTGAGCGAGCGGCCGGGAATGAGCAGTTCGGCGGGAGATTTGGCAAATGGCTTCATCGGTCGTGACCCACCGCGACAAAGGACTTGATGCGCTCGAACAGCGCGGTGGCATGCTCGGGCGGCAGCCGGCGGTCGCCGGTCAGGGCGGCATAAAGGTCGGGATCCGGCAGCTCGATAAGGTGTTCGAACTGGCCGAGTTCCTCGTCCGTGAGACTGGAAATCTCCGCATCGGCAAAGCGGCCCAGCACCAGGTCCATTTCTCGGGTACCGCGGTGCCAGCAGCGAAACAGCAGCCGCTTGCGGCGGTCATCGAGGCCGCCGCTCGATCGTGTCGATCCGGTCATTATCTGCAAATCCAGTCCAACGCCAAAAGCCCGGACGGGCCGGGCGCGGTTCATATAGCGGGCAGAATGGCCAATGTCAGCCCGCTCTCCTTGCAAAAAGCCGTGGATCGACCGCATAGCACGCGACTTGACCACCGAACGATCCTGGATTCCCGCTGATGCGCCCTCTCCTCCTCAATCCGCTGTTCGCACCGGTCACGAGCCTCGCCGGGGTCGGGCCGAAACAGGACAAGCTGTTTCGCTACCTT
This sequence comes from Bradyrhizobium sp., assembly GCF_019242285.1. GTDB lineage: Bacteria > Pseudomonadota > Alphaproteobacteria > Rhizobiales > Xanthobacteraceae > Bradyrhizobium. The sequence continues at coordinate 16,424 of NZ_JAFAVV010000813.1, read as the reverse complement.
CTCGGGCGCGAGGAGACGCCGCGGCTGGTCGACCTCCTGCTGCACTTGCCGACGAGCGTGATCGACCGGCGGATGCGGCCGAAAATCCGCGACGCCGTCCAGGGGACCGTGGTGACGCTGGAGGTCACCGTTGACCGGCATCGGCCGCCTCCGCCGCGCAATCCGCGCGCGCCGCATCTGGTCTATGCCAGCGACGGCACCGGCGACGTCGTGCTGACCTATTTCCGCAGCGCGCCGGGCTATGTGGAGAAGCTGCTGCCGGTCGGCGCCAAGCGCTACGTTTCCGGTACGCTGCAGATGTATGACGGCATTCCGCAGATCGTGCACCCGGAACGCGTGGTCGACGAGACGGCATTCGCAAAACTCTCCGGCATCGATCCGGTCTATCCGCTGACCGAGGGCCTCGCGCTCGGCTCGCTGCGCCGGGCCATCGCGCAGGCCCTGCAAAAGCTGCCCGCGCTGCCGGAATGGATCAGCCCCGAGGTGATCCGCCGCTGCCATTTTCCGGGGATCAACGAAGCCCTGCACCGCGTGCACCAGCCGGTCGAATTGACCGACATCCTGCCCGACGGGCCGTTCTGGTCGCGCCTTGCCTTCGACGAACTGCTCGCCGGACAACTGGCGCTGGCACTGGTGCGAGCGCAGTTGCGGCGGCCGGCCGGCAACCGCCACGCCGGCGACGGTCACCTGCGTCGAAAGATCATCGACGCTCTGCCCTATGCGCTCACGGCCTCGCAACGACAGGCGGCGGCGGCGATTGCGGGGGATCTGCAACAGCCGGTGCGCATGCTGCGGCTGCTGCAGGGCGATGTCGGCTCCGGGAAGACCGTGGTGGCGCTGCTCGCTGCCGCCGCGGTGGCCGAGGCCGGCAAGCAGGCCGCGCTGATGGCGCCGACCGAGATCCTGGCGCGCCAACATATCAAGACCGTGGCGCCGCTGGCCGAGCGCGCCGGGCTTCGGGTCGCAATCCTGACCGGGCGCGAGAAGGGCAAGGAACGGCGTGAGCTCCTGGCCCACCTGGAGGCCGGCGAGATCGACCTTCTGGTCGGCACCCACGCGCTGATCCAGGACGACGTGGTGTTCAAGGCGCTAGCGCTGGCCGTGGTCGACGAGCAGCACCGCTTTGGCGTGCGCGAGCGGCTGGCGCTGACCGCCAAGGGCGAGGCCGTCGATGTATTGGTGCTGAGCGCAACACCAATCCCGCGCACGCTGGTCCTGACTTATTTCGGCGACATGGACGTCTCGGAATTGCGCGAGAAACCGGCCGGACGCCAGCCGATCGATACCCGCGCGGTGCCGCTGTCCCGGCTCGACGACGTCATGGACGCGGTCGGCCGCGCGCTGGCAGCCGGCACGCTCGTGTACTGGATCTGTCCGCTGGTCGAGGAAAGCGAGGCCCAGGGCGCCGACCATCTCACGGACGCCACCCAGCGCTACGAGAGTCTGCAGAAGCGGTTCGGCGGGCAGGTCGGCCTGGTGCATGGCCAGATGAAGGGCGCGGAGAAGGATCGCATGATGGCCGCCTTCGCGGCCCACGAGATCAGCCTGCTGGTCGCCACCACCGTGGTCGAGGTCGGCGTCGATGTGCCCGCGGCCACCATCATGGTGATCGAGAACGCCGAGCGTTTTGGGCTGGCGCAACTGCACCAGCTCCGCGGCCGGATCGGCCGCGGCGCCGAGGCCTCGACCTGTCTCCTCTTGTATCGTGAGCCGCTCAACGAGATGTCGAAAGCGCGGCTCAAGGTGATCCGCGAGACCACCGACGGCTTTCGCATCGCGGAGGAGGATCTGCGGCTGCGCGGCGAAGGCGACGTGCTCGGTGTGCGCCAGAGCGGCCTCCCCGGCTACCGGATCGCCCGCCCCGACGTGCACGCCCAGCTCATCACCCAGGCGCGTGACGAGGCGCTGCGCATCATGAAGGAGAGTCCAAAACTCGCAGGCGAGCGCGGCGAGGCGCTGCGCTGCCTGCTCTATCTGTTCGAGCGCGACGAGGCCGTCCCGCTGCTCGGGGCGGGGTGACCAGCATGCGACGTTCGTCAGAACGATACTTTGAGGCCGCCGGTGCCGTAGAAATCGTTGCCGAACTGGCGCGCGAAGGTCTGCGACACATTGGCGGTGAAGGCGACATTGTTCCAGAGCGGCGCCACCACGCCGGCCGTCACCCGCCCGTACGGGTTCTGCGAGCTGCCGTTCGGGATGTTCCAGTTGTTGACGATCAACGGCGCCGAGGTCGCACTGAACTGGATCAGGCGGCCGTTGCCGATGAAGTCGTCCTCCGCCGTCAGGTTGAGGTAGGGACTGATGGTCTTGCCGTTGATGGTGAACGGCGCCCGGAACTGCATGCCGACGCTGCCGATCAGAGCTTCCTCGGTCTGCGATCCCACCGTCAGTGTCAGGACGGGATCGCCGGCCTCGGTATAGCCGTTGACCCGGGCGCGGGCATAGGTCAGGCCGCCGATCGGCCCGAGTTGCATCCGGCCGGCGTCGAAGAGGTAGCCGGTCTTGCCGGCAACTACGAACGTCTGGCCGTCCGGATTGGATGTGATGGTGTCGACCACGCCCTGGCGGCTGTTGCGATAGTCCTGGAGGCCTACGGTCGCCAGCGCCTGGGCGAAGAAGTGCGCATTGGCCCAGCCGCCGTAGAAGCCGAGCTGGTAGGAATTGGCACTGGTGCTGCCGGCGTTGTTGAACAGGTTGGCCCTGGGATTGGAATAGTCGAACGCCGAACCGACGAAGGCATTGGCGTTGATCCGGTACTCGACGCCGATGGTGCCGCCGACGCTGTCGAGATGGAAGCCGTCGGAGGCGACATTGGCCTGGCGGTCGCTGATGCCGCCATTGCCCTGCATGTAGAACGACCACGGGCTGACCGCAACCGGGGCAAGCGGCGGCGCCTTGGTGTAGGGCGGGCGCATGTCGGCCGCCATGGCGTTCATCGGCGCTCCGAAGCCGGCGGTCTCGCGGAACAGATCGAGCTTGCCGAACAGGGTCGACGCGAACCCCATCGCAGATATCTGGGCGAGATCGCCCTGCGGCGCGAAGGTCAGCGGCGCCTGCAGGCGATTGACGATGTACTCGCCGAGCACGGCGAAGCCGTGCGAAGTCAGATGGATGCCGTCGACATAGAACAGGAACTGGTTCTGCAGCGCCGGATTGCCGATGCAGGCAACCGGACAGGCGCCCGTATTGGTGAAGCCGTAACGGCCGGGATTGGCCTGGATCAGCGTGCCGAGCAGTCCGGTGTCGATATATTCGACGCGAACGCCGGAGCGCGCGACGTTGGCGAGCGCGATCTGCATCAGGTTGTTGTAGGTCTGGCTGTAAGCCGACCCGACCGGCGCATTCGGATTGCCCTGGGCTTCCGGCAAGGCGCTGACGTCGCCGACCGTGAAGACGATGGTGCGCGCACCGTCGCCGACCAGCGCATTGATGCCGTTGATCGCGTTGTTGGCGCTGGTCGCCGCCGCCCCGGGGACGCCGGCAAGTGTCCCACCAGTCTGATAGTATTGGCGGGCGTCATTGCCGCCGATGCTGATCTCCACGAGATCGGAGGGTGCAATACTTATTGGTCCAAGCAGGCCCTGCACTTCCTGAAGAAAGCCGCCCGTGGTGCCGAGAACCGTGTTGCCAGTGGTCTTCGCGCCACCGATGGCGAAGTTGAGTTGCGGAATTCCGAGCAAGGCGGAGGTCGTGTCGACGAAGTTGGTGCCGCCGCTGAAGCGCCCGGTCGGATAGAGCGGAAACTGGCCGATGCCGCCCGTGAATTTCCAGAGATTGCCGATGTCCGCGTAGCTGTCGCCAAAGGCCTGGATTTTGGTGAAGGCGACCTGGGCCCCGGCTTCGCCCTGCATCGGCAGCAGCGCTGCGCCTGCAAGCAGCATCGATACGCCGAACAGTCCCGCCCCGCGCGCAGGTTGCATTGTCGCCTCCCCGACTACTTGTACTTTTGGTTGAGCGAATGCTTCCACACATCGCTCCCACCGGACAAGCCGGGAAGCGGCCCTGCTGAACGCATTTTCGACGGTGTGGTGTTTAGGTCTCAGTCTGCACTGCGATGCACTGTCACTGTTCACCAAGTCCCTGGTGAGTTTGTGCGTTCAATCCACCTTCTCCGTCACCGGCGCCAGCGCCGACGACTCGCCGTTGGCGATCCGGGCCGCGTTCGCCATGCCGGCAAGGGCCGCAGCCTTCTTCTGCGGGTCGGAATTCGCTCCGGGCTGCACCACGCCGCAGGACATGATCAGTGTCGCCGCATCCTCCGTGCTCATGTCGACCTCGAAGATCTTGCTCTTCGGCACATAGAAGAAGAAGCCGGTGGTCGGATTCGGCGCGCAGGGCAGGAACACGGAGATGTGCTCCTCCTCCCCCGGCAGGCTGCGGGCCACCTCCGGGCTCGGCGCTTGCGAGATCAGGACGATCGACCACATGCCGGGCGAGGGAAACTCGACGAGACCGACGCGGCGGAAGCTCGAACCCTTGCCGGAGAACAAGGTTTCGAACACCTGCTTCAGGCCGCGATAGATCGCGCGCACCGCTGGAATGCGTCCGAGCACACTCTCTCCCAGATCGACCAGTGTGCGGCCGATCAGGTTGGCAGTCAGGAAACCGAGCAATGTCAGCGCGACCACTGCGACAATGAGTCCGGACCCGGGCAGGCCAAATGGCAGATAGGTCTCTGGCCGATAGGCGGTCGGCACGAACGGCCGGACCAGACCATCGACCCAGGTCACGAACCACCAGGTCAGATAAAGGGTGATGGCAACGGGCCCAGCGACGACCAGGCCGGTGAGAAAATAGTTTCGGAATCGCGCCATGATGCCATGAGAGGTAACCGGCGTGGCAGGTCCGGCTGGGGGTTCCGATGCGGCAGGCGGCAGCTCGTCGCGGGGGGTCATTCGGGTTCCGGGCAAAGTTCAAATACTAGCTATGTATTCTAGCAGATATTTGAAGAGCGCGGGACGCCCCGGCAAGCTCCCGCCCTGCCTATTCCACGGTCACCGACTTGGCGAGATTGCGCGGCTGATCGACATCGGTGCCCATGACGACGGCCGTATGATAAGCGAGAAGCTGCACCGGAATGGCATAGACCATCGGCGTGAAGGTCGCGGCCATGTCCGGCAACACGATCGTCAACAGCGAATCCACCGTCGCCTCCGCAGCTCCCTTGGCATCGGTCATCAGGATGATGTTGCCGCCGCGCGCGGCGACTTCCTGCATGTTCGAGACGGTCTTCTCGAACACCCGATCGAACGGCGCGATCACCACGACCGGCATGGTTTCGTCGATCAGCGCAATGGGCCCGTGCTTGAGCTCGCCGGCGGCGTAGCCTTCGGCGTGGATGTAGGAGATTTCCTTCAGCTTCAGCGCGCCCTCCAGGGCGAGCGGATAGGAGGTGCCGCGGCCGAGATAGAGCACATCCTTCGACTTGGCGATGTCGCGCGCGAGCTTCTCGATCTGCGGCTCGATGGCCAGCGCCGCCGCGATCAGGCGGGGAATTTCCACGAGCCCATGCACGAGCCTGGTCTCATCGGCCTCCGACACTTCCCCCCGCACCTTGCCCGCGGCGACCGCAAGCGCCGCCAGCACCATCAATTGGCAGGTGAAGGCCTTGGTCGAAGCGACGCCGATCTCGGGGCCGGCGAGCGTCGGCACCACGGTCTCGCTCTCGCGGGCGATCGTCGAAGTCGGCACGTTGACGACCGACAGCGTGTGGAGGCCTTGCGACTTGGCATAGCGCAGCGCGGCCAAGGTGTCGGCGGTCTCGCCGGACTGGGAGATGAAGATCGCCAGATCGCCCTTGCGCAGCGGCGCCTCGCGGTAACGGAACTCGGAGGCGACGTCGAGCTCGACGGGAATGCGCGCGAGCTTCTCGAACCAGTATTTCGCGATGAACCCGGCATAACTTGCGGTGCCGCAGGCGGTGATCGAGATGCGCTGGATATCGCCGAAGTCGAACGGCAGCTTGAAGGGCAGTGCGACACGCTCGGCCGCCATGTCGACATAGCGCGCCAGCGTATGGCCGACCACCTCCGGCTGCTCGTGGATCTCCTTGGCCATGAAATGGCGGTAGTTCGCCTTGTCGACCAAGGAGGTGGCGGCGCTGTGCTTGGATGCATCGCGATGCACGAGCGCGTCGTGGCGGTCGTAGATGGTGGCGCCGTCGCGGGTCATCACGGCCCAGTCGCCGTCTTCGAGATAGGCGATCATGTCCGTGAAGGGTCCAAGCGCGATCGCGTCGGAGCCGAGAAACATTTCACCCTCGCCGAAGCCGATGGCGAGCGGCGGCCCGTTGCGGGCGCCGATCATCAGGTCGTCGTCGCCCGCGAAGATGAATCCGAGCGCGAATGCGCCACGAAGCTGCGACAGCGCCGCCTTCACCGCATCCACCGGCGCGATGCCCCGTTGCAGCATGCCATCGACGAGATGGAGCACGGTTTCGGTGTCGGTTTCGGTCTTGAAGATCGCGCCCCGGCTCTCGAGCCCCTCGCGCAGCTCGCGAAAGTTCTCGATGATGCCGTTGTGAACCACCGCGACGCGCTCGGTGGCATGCGGATGCGCGTTGTTCTCGGTCGGTCTGCCGTGGGTGGCCCAGCGCGTATGACCGATGCCGGTATGGCCGGAAAGTGGAGAGGCCTGCAGTCGCGCTTCGAGATTCTTCAGCTTGCCTTCGGCGCGACGCCGGTCGAGCCGGCCGCCTTCGATGGTCGCGATGCCGGCGGAATCGTAACCGCGGTATTCCAATCGCTTCAGCGAATCGACGATCTGCTCGGCGACTGGACCGCGCCCCAAGATACCGACAATGCCGCACATGCAGGCAATATCCCTCAACTGTCGAAACGATTCTCAAAACACCTGAAGCTGGTTTCTCTTAACGAAAGTCGCAGGTGTCGAGATACTCAAAAAATATTGCGGATTGCGACAGAGTTAAATCAAAAGCTTAACGAATGCATCCAGCAGCACTGTTCCGGCCGCGCCGTTTTAACGCGACATCAACGCCTTTGGCAAACCATTCGATGAGACCGGGAGATACGTTCATGAAACGCGGCAGCAAGACACCCGATCCGAAAGGGCTTGGCGCGATGCAGGTGCGGGCGAGCTCCTCGAGCCTGCACCTTGCCCATTGGCCGCCGCCAAATCGCGAGCACATCTCAAAGCCCGTTCTCTCCATCAATCGTCCCGGCGAGCCCGTGGAGCGTCACAAGGGGCGAGGCTGGCGCCTGACGCGCGCGATGTTCGCCGAGTTCGAAGGCGAAGAGAGTTGACTTGGGGCAAGCGACCATACTCGCCAAGAAATGAAGCGAACTTGCCGCTCGACGCGCCAGCGCTCGTCAGCGCCCCGCGAGCTTGGCCTTCTTTCTCAGCTTGACCTCGCGATAGCGCGCCGCCCCGCCCTCGCGGGTGCTCTGCTCGGTGCGCTCGAGCGCCATGGCATCATCGGGAACGTCCTTGGTGATCACCGAGCCCGAGCCGATATAGGCGCCATTGCCGATCCGGATCGGTGCGACCAGCGACGAATTGGTGCCTATGAAGGCGCCCTCTCCGATCGACGTCTTGTGCTTGAAGAAGCCGTCGTAGTTGCAAGTGATGGTGCCGGCGCCGATGTTGCTGTTGGCGCCGATCTCGGCATCGCCGACATAGGAGAGATGGTTGACCTTGACGCCGGCGTGAAGTGTCGCGGCCTTGGCCTCGACGAAATTGCCGATCTTGGCGCCGTCGCCGAGCGAGGTCCCCGGGCGCAGGCGCGCAAACGGGCCGACCTGGGCATTCCTGCCGATCGAGGACTGCACGAGGTGGGAGAAGGAATGGATCACGGCGCCATCCGCTATGGTGACGCCCGGCCCGATCACCACGAACGGCTCGATGGTCACGTCGGTGCCGAATTTGGTGTCGGCCGAGAGATGGACCGTGTCCGGCGCAATCAGCGTGACGCCTACGTCCATGGCGGCGGCGCGCAACCGCGCCTGCATCACGGTTTCGGCCTCGGCAAGCTGGGCCTTGGTGTTGATGCCGCGCACTTCGTTTTCGTCCGTTTCGATCACGACGACCTCCGATCCCATCTCCTCGACGATGCCGACGGCATCGACCAGATAATACTCGTGCTTGCTGTTGGCGTTGCCGATCCTGTCGAGGATCTCGAGCGCTTTTCGGCCGTCGAAGGTCATGACACCGGCATTGCACAGCCTGACCTCGCGCTCCTCGACGCTGGCGTCGGCGTGCTCGCGGATCGCCACCAGCCGGTCGCCTTGCATCAACAGGCGGCCATAGCCGGTGGGGTCGGCGGCACGGAACCCGAGCACGGCGAGCGTCGCGCCGTTCCGCAGCGGCGCGCGCAGGCGCTCGAAGGTCGCGGCGGAGATCAGCGGCGTGTCGCCAAAGACGACCAGCAGCTCGTCGGCGCCGCGCGCGATCGCATCCCGCGCCGCCAGCACCGCATGCGCGGTGCCCAGCCGCTCACGCTGCACGAATATGTCGGCATCCGGCCTGAGCCGCTTTGCCTCATCAGCGACGGCTTGGTGGTCGGGGCCGATCACCACCGCTAGGGCGGCCCCAGGTTCCCTTGGCGAGGCGCCGAGCACGTGGGCCAGCAGCGACTGGCCTGCGACAGGATGCAGCACTTTCGGCAAGCGTGAGCGCATGCGGCTGCCTTCGCCGGCCGCGAGCACGACAGTCAGACTTGAGCGAGCGCCCATCGGCGAAGTTCTCCCGGACGCTTCCTGCGCGCGCCCGACGCCGTCATAGAGCGTTTTCCTCCGGCCGCAAACGCCCGGGATTCAGGTCACGCGCCCAAATCCTGTTAATGTTTGGCCATGATTCGTCGAGTTTCAGGGAATCGTGGACGTCGTATGGCAAAGGATTCCAACCGAGCGGCCGGTCCCTTAGGAGCCGAGAACGCCGGCGGCGCCCTGCTGTCTGGACTGTTCGCCGAGGAGAATGCCTCCGACCGCCGCACCCTTTGGCGGATCGGAACCTGGGGCGCGGCCGCGGTCGGCGCGGTGATCGCGGCTGTCCTGGCCAACCAATCGTCGCTGGGCTGGCGCCGCGACCAGCTCGCCGTCGCCGATCTGGCGCGGCAGGATCAGCAGATCCAGTCGCTGACCCGCGCCAGCGAGAACGAAGCGCGGCGGCTTTCGTCAGCCATCGACACGCTGAACAATGACCGCGATCGACTTTTCGCCCGCGTGACCGTGCTCGAACAGGGCCTGGACTCGGTCACCGGGACGATCGCCAGGCAGAAAACCACCCAAAGCGCAGCGGCGCCTGCGCCGCCTCCGGCGCCCGCTCCGTCAGCGCCCAAACCCGCCACCATTGCCCCGGTAGCCACGGCTGCGCCGGCCCAGCCGGACCCTTCGCCCAGCTCGTTCAATCAGGCGGCCGCCGCACTGGCGACCGGGTCGACTGGCTCGCCGCCAACCGTGGCCAGCTCTCCCGGGCCGATGGCCATGGCCTTGCCGACGGAAAAAGTCCGACCTGAAAAGGTGAAAGCGGAGCCGGCCCCAAAATCCGATCGGGCCACGGACACGGCCCCGTCGCCGCTCCCGTCGGTTCCGGCTCCCGCCAGTGCTCCCGCCGCCTCTGCGCCGCCTTCGCCGCCGGCGGGCCCTGCCGGGCCGCCCGCCCCGCTGATGGCCGCGCCATCGATCATGGCTCCCCCAGATCCCGGCGCGTCGAAACTGATGGAGCTTCCGAAAACGGCCGATGCCGCCCCGCCAGCATCGCGAATGCCGGAGGCAACGCCCGCCGCTCCCCAGGGCAAGGCCAAGGATAGCGGGGCCAAGGAAACAAAGGATGCGGACAGGAGCAAAGGCGGGGATGGCAAGGAGCGGACTGAAGCCGTCCCGGACAAGGTCGCGATCCAGCATACCGAATTTGCGGTCGATCTCGGCACGGCCAATTCGGTCGGCGGCCTGCGAGCGCTCTGGCGCGGGCTGGTCAAGGCCAATGGCGAGCTGGCCGAGTTGCGCCCGATCATCGTGATCCGGGAGGGCAACACCGGGCTCGGCATGCAACTGCATCTGGCGGCCGGGCCGCTCAAGGATGCCGCCGCCGCGGCGCGGATTTGCGCCAGCCTGGCGGAGGCCGAACGAACCTGCGAGACCACGCTATTTGACGGCCAGCGCCTCGCCGTCTCCGCCGACGACGGACCCTCACAGCCCACCGCCAAGCCGGTCCCGGCAAAACCCGGCTACTATCGGCGCGGCTCGTCCCGACACTTCCGGACGGAAGATGCGCCGCCAAAGCCCGCCGAGGCGGCTCCCTCGAGCTCGACCTTCTCGTCGCTGTTCAGCGGCAAACGATAGATCGAGAAGGTCCGCAATACCAAACCGTTGCGGCCAGCTCTTGAACAATGCGGCAGCTCGCTTTACGCCTTGTCGGCGAACGCGTTCCCAACCATATTGCGCCCCATGAACAAGACTCCGTTCCGGCTAACCCCCTATCAGGTGCAATGGATACTGGTCGTCGGTTTCCTGACGGTCGGCTACGCGCTGTACCTGCGCTATCTTGCGATCGAGTTTTCGACCGTGGCGCTGGCCTGCGATGCCGGCCTGCGGACCATGCTATGCACGTCGCGGGCGGTGGCGACGGTGCTGTTCAAGAACTCGGTGTTCGGCATCGTGGCGCTGGTGATCGCGGTGCTGCACGTCATCCGGCCCTCGATCGTGCTCCTGACCGGGGCGGTGATCGCGGCGGGGCTCGGAATCGTGCTCTACAACATCGCCCTGTCCGGTCTGGCGATCGGGCTGCTCATTTTGGGATTTGCACGCCCCGCGCCCGCCACAGCGTGACGGCAAACAGCAGATAGGTTGCGCAGGTCCACAGCGACTGCCAATTGTCCCGGCCTTCGTTGAATCCAATGTAGACCGCCGAGGCCGCGAAGATCCCTGCAAATACGGATTCCGCGATCGGACGCGCTCCGCCGGACGGACGGTTGAGAAGCAGGCTCGCGAACGGCACCACCGCCATGCTGAACGTCGCATAGGGAAAATCCCGATAACGCGGATCGAACACGAAGCCGAGCGCTGTTTCGCTTCCGATCACCGCGGTCACGGCAAGACAGGCACCCAGGCACCACATCGACAAGGACAGGCTCGCGCCCGCGCCGCGTGGACCGAACATGTCGAGCAAGGTCGGCAACGGCCGGCCCGAAACCACGGCATTGACGCTCAGCACCGATCCGACCACGGCGGCAGCGAGCAGCGCCCCCCATTGCAGCCAGCCGCCGATACCGTAGCTTTCATAGAACATCTTGTCGGCGGCAATCCCGAGCAGGATGCCAGCCGTGGTCGCCGACAGAAAGACCGCGATCCAGGATGACAGACGGGGCGTCCAGGGCCGCCGACTCGTGGTGAGCCAGGCCGAGACGAACACGATCAGGCTGAGCCCCATGCCGGCGCCCATCTGCCATTTCCAGAGCGGGAAATTGGAGATCGGAACACCGGGTGGATATTTCAGCGCGCGCTGCGCGGCATTGTACATGCCCCAGTAGCCGCCGACCGTGCCCTCGAGCTGCCGCTTCCAGGGCTGGTCATAGGCCTCGATCAGGTTGACGCGAAAACTCTCCTGCTTGGCGAGCAGCAGGATTTCCGACACCACGCGGGCCTGGTTGGTGCGCGACGGCAACGCCCCCTCCCGCATCCGCCCCTCGCTCGGCCAGCCGGTCTCCCCGATCAGGATTTCCTTGCCCGGAAACGCCACCGCCATCTGCTGCCGGATCGAATCGACATGGGCGGCGGCGAACTTGGCGCGGATCGGAAAATCCTCCCAATAAGGCAGGATGTGAATGGTGATGAAGTCGACCGCATCGTAGATTTCGCGATTGCGCAGCCAGAACTCCCAGACATCGGCATAGGTGACGGGCACCGCGACTTGTGCCTTCACCGCGCGAATACTGGCGGCGAGGTCCGAGGTCGTCATCTCCCCGCGCAGCAGCACTTCGTTGCCGACGACCACGGACGTGATGACCTCGGGATATTGCTTGGTGAGACGCACGACGGTCGAGATCTGGTTCAGGTTCTTGAGCCGGTCGCTGCCGAGCCAGACGCCCTGCATGACCTTCAGGCCGCCGACCTTGGCGGCGATGCCCGGCACCTGATCGAGGCCGTTCTCGATCGAGTAGGTGCGCACGCAGTCGGTGATCTTGGCGAGCTGCGTCAGATCCTGCTCGATCTGCTCGGCATCGATGCGGGCCGTGGATTGCAACGGGGTCTGCGAGCCGCGAAACGGCGCGTAGGAGACGCATTGCAGCTTGGCGTCGGGATCGATCGGTGCGCGCGCGAGCGTGACTGGCGTGGCCAGCCACCACCACACGGCGGCGATCGCGGAGAGGGAAATGACCAGAAGCGCCAGCGGCGTACGTAAGGAAATTGGTTTGATCCTCCGGGCGGGGCCCGTCGATTAGCTGCTCGGTGGGCGTCTGCCAAGTGGCCCGCAGGGCGCACTCGACCAAGCGACGCGACGCCGCGGGCATTTTACCAGCCGGCGGTTGTGGCTTTGCTGGACAAAATCCGAAATTCCAGTCATGGGACTGGCTGGCCACTTCGCCGCAATGGGGACCCATTTGAACGGCATCACCGGGCCCGCTGGGCGGCAGGGTGGCAACAGGCTGGCAAGAAATCGGGGAATTTATGGGTCTACGGGTGCTTCGTTTGCGAAATCTGATCTTGCGCCATCTCGCGGCCCCCGGGCTCGTCCTGCTGCTGGCGGTCGGACCCGGCTTCGCGCAGAGCGGCGACAATCGGCCACAGGAGCAGTCCGGCAAGCCCGGAGCCCCCAACCAGAACGACGCTGCCAAGGACAACCAGCACAAGGTCGACGAGTTCGCCGAAGCCGCCCATGCGATCAACGGCCCGGGCGGCAATCCCGAATGCGTCTGGCTCGGGCGACGCGTCGTGCAACTGATGTATCGCGACGATCTCGATACCGCGTTCCGCCATGTCGACCTCTATGACCGCTTCGGCTGCCCGGGTGGACATATCCAGGCGGCATTCCGCTGCCTGACCCGTTTCCTCGCGGAGATCGACGACAAAGTGCCGCGGAGCCTGAGCGACCATGTCCACACCTGCTGGATCAATCCGCAGGCGCAACCACAGGCTGCTGCGGCGGCAGCTCCCTCGGCGCCCTCCTCGCCAGCGCCCACGACGGCCGGATCGGCCGCCCCGGCAACGCCCGCGGCAACTCCGCAGCCGTCGCCGACGCCCGCGTCGCCGACCAAATGATCCGGTTCATTCAGGGTTCACGGGCCTTGTGTTGTGATGGAACGGATCGGGCGGCGCGGTCGTTGAAAAAAACCGCGCCCCTTAGAATCGCCACGGCGTCATACCAGTTGTTTAATGGCGTGGCAGGATTATCCTCGTATTGCCGCCGTGTCGGTCGAATCTAGGGGACAGGTTCGCTTCCTCCCACTACGCCCCGTCTGGTTTTGTCGCGATGCGTGCCATCGTTGCCGTTCTGCTGTTCGTCGGTGCCGCCCATGCGGCGCTGTGGGGCGTTTTCCAGGAAAAGCGTCAGGCTCCTGATTTCACGGGCATGCTGCCCAGCGTCTCCTATGCGCCGTTCGAGGGGACGGCCCATCCGGACATCGACAACATCCCGACCGTCGAGCGCATCCGCGCCGACATGAAGAAGCTGTCGACCATCACACGGGCGATCCGGCTCTACTCTTCCACGGGCGGCGTCGAGCTCGTGCCGCCGATCGCGGCCGAGTTCGGCCTCAAGGTCACGGTCGGCGCCTGGATCGACAAGAACAAGGACCGCAACGAGCGCGAGATCGACGCCGCCATCAATCTCGCCCGGCGCAACAGCAACGTCATCGGCGTCGTGGTTGGCAACGAAACCATCTATCGCGGAGAGCAGAAGGTCGACGACCTGATCGAGCTGATCAAGCGGGTCAAGAAATCGGTCAACGTTCCCGTCACCACGGGTGAGATCTGGAACATCTGGCGCGACTATCCGGAGCTCGCGTCCAACGTCGATTTCATCGCCGCGCACGTCCTGCCCTATTGGGAGAACTTCTCCGACAAGCAGGCGGTCGACCAAGCCTTCTACCTCTACCAGCTGCTGCGCGAAAAATTTCCGGGCAAGCGGGTGGTGATCGCCGAATTCGGCTGGCCCAGCGCCGGCTATAACCTGCTGAATGCCAATCCAGGTCCGTTCGAGCAGGCCCAGGTGCTGCGCAATTTCGTCACCCGTGCCGATGCCATCGGCATGGAGTACAACATCGTCGAGGGCATCGATCAGCCCTGGAAATTCTTCGAGGGCGGCGTCGGCCCGTATTGGGGCATCCTCAATGCGGCACGGGAGGCGAAATTCTCCTGGACCGGTCCGATCGCCAATCCGGACTACTGGAAGCTCGCCACCATCGCGCTCTTGGTCGGCATCCTGATGTCGCTGCCGATCCTGCGGCTGCCCGAGGCGACCCTCATGCAGGCGGTGCTGTTGTCCGCTTCCGCCAACGCCGTCGGCGCCTGGACGGCCACGGTGTTCGCCTATTGGGCCGGACATTACTTCGTGTTCGGGTCGGCGTTCGCCCTGATCCTCGGCCTGATCCTTCTGGTGCCGCTGGTCCTGATCGCGATGGCGCGGATCGAAGAGATCGCGGCGGTGGCCTTCGGCCGTCCGCCACGCCGCCTGATCGTCAAGCCGGCGCAAGTCGCGCCCGCCACCATGGGCGCGGAGTTGAGCTTCCCCAAGGTCTCGATTCACATTCCGGCCTATTTCGAGCCGCCGGAGATGCTGAAACAGACGCTGGATGCGGTCGCCCGGCTCGACTATCCGAATTTCGAATGCGTGGTGATCATCAACAACACGCCCGACCCGGCGTTCTGGCAGCCGATCCAGGATCATTGCCGCGCGCTCGGCGAACGCTTCAAGTTCATCAATGCGGAGAAGGTCAAGGGCTTCAAGGCCGGCGCGCTGCGCATTGCGATGGACCGCACCGCGGCGGATGCCGAGATCATCGGCATCATCGACGCCGACTATGTGGTCGATCCGGACTGGCTGAAGGACCTCGTGCCGGTCTTCGCCGATCCCCGTGTCGGCCTGGTGCAGGCGCCGCAGGAGCATCGCGACGGCGACAGGTCGCTGATGCACTATATGATGAACGGCGAATATGCCGGCTTCTTCGACATCGGCATGGTCCAGCGCAACGAGGAGAATGCGATCATCGTGCACGGCACGATGTGCCTGATCCGGCGCGCGGCGATGGACCTGGCCGGCGGCTGGGCCGGCGATACCATCTGCGAGGACACCGATCTCGGGCTTGCCATCATCGAGCAGGGCTGGCTCACGCACTACACCAACCACCGCTACGGCCGCGGACTCCTGCCCGACACCTACGAGGCGTTCAAGAAGCAGCGCCATCGCTGGGCCTATGGCGGCTTCCAGATCGTCAAGAAGCACTGGCGCCGCTTCCTGCCCGGCAAGAGCCGGTTGACGCCGGACCAGAAGCGCGAATTCTCGCTGGGCTGGTTGAACTGGCTCGGCGCCGAGAGCCTCGGCGTCGTGGTGGCGATCCTCAACCTGATCTGGGTGCCGATCGTGGCGTTCACGGGGATCGCCATTCCCGACAAGATCCTGACGCTGCCGATCATCGCCGCGTTCCTGGTGTCGCTCGGACATTTCCTGGTGATGTACCGCCTGCGGGTGCCGGTGAAGACCTGGCAGATGCTGGGCGCGATGGTGGCGGCGATGTCGGTGCAATGGACGGTGTCGCGCGCGGTCGCCCAGGGTCTGATCACCGAGCATCTGCCGTTCGCCCGCACCTCCAAGGGCGGGCTGTCGCGGATGTCGATCGAGTTCCAGGCGTTCTGGGAGGCCGTGATCGGCGTGCTGCTGCTGATCGGCGCCGGCGTGCTGGTGGTCACCAACGGCACCAAGCAGATCCGCGAAATCTACATCTTCGCGGCCGTGCTGGTCTTGGAAAGCCTGCCCTTCCTGTCGGCGGTCGCAATCGCCGTGCTGGAGAGCTCGCGGCTAAACTCGTTCCAGTTCTGGCGCGACACCGGTATCCGGACGGCCGAGCTGATTGGCCTGCGGCCGGTGTCGCTGCCGCCGCTGCCGCCATCGACGCCGGTGCGAAGCGAGGTTCGGCGCGAGGCCAACTGACGGTGAGCGGCCGCTATTGACCGGCCGCACCCCACCCCGCTACACAGCGGCCCGAGAGCACGATCCGGAAGAAGCCCACCCAGCGCCTGGGCGGCCACCGGTCTTCCGAGATGATCGTGCAAAACCAGAGTCGGGAAGGCGACGGCGGTCACGCGGACTGCGTCGCGTCCAGGCGAGCGCGTAGCTCAGCCGGTAGAGCACGTGACTTTTAATCACGGGGTCCTGGGTTCGAGCCCCAGCGCGCTCACCACGTTGAATCATCTGCGAAAAAACCGTCTTCCAGGAGGGCATCAATCTGTCGGGGTAAGGCGCTGGGTAAGCGT
>NZ_JAFAVV010000796.1 GCF_019242285.1 Bradyrhizobium sp. | reverse complement strand
CGGGTTGCGCGCGAGGTGCGGCGGCTCGCGGTTCTCGCCGCCGCGCAGATCGACGGTCTGTTTCGGCATCTCGATGCCCTTCTCGGCCATGAACATGCGGACGATGCGCGGGTTCGGCCCGATCGAGTCGTAGAGCTTCATGAAATCCTCCCTGCTTTTCTTATCAATGGCATTGATCCTGCCTATCAACAGGCCGCTGTGCGCTTTGTCAAACGGGCGATGAGTCAAGACATTGGCGCGATGAGACACGACTTCGGCGGCAGCGGAAGTGCGTTCCCTCCCCCCTTGCGGGGGAGGGTTAGGGAGGGGGGTAACACACGAAGACTTCCGCCTGGGTACCCCCACCCCCAGCCCCTCCCCGCAAGGGGCAGGGGAGCAGAGGGCGGACCGCGGCTAGCTGTCGTCCAGCTTGTTGAGGTCGCGCACCGACTGCATGATCGGCTCGAAATTCGAGCGTGCGTCGAGCGCGTCGAACAGTTGCGCGGTGTCGGACAGCAGCCCGTGCGAGCGCGCAATCGCGATGCGCACGTCCTCCTGCGGCGTGTCGGAGAGGCGGCCATGGCCGGAGAGCAGGATCCTCGAGTTCAACCCCTTCAGCCGCTCCAGCGACTGGATGTAGTCGGCGATCGAGCCCGAGCCGAACACCCCGCCCATCACGCCGCCCGGCATCAGCGTGTCGGCGGCGAACAGCAGCCCCTTGTCCTGGTCGAACAGCGTGATGCAGGCCGAGGTGTGGCCGGGCGTATGCATCACATCGAGGCGGAAATTGCCGAGGTCGATCAGATTGCCTTCCTCGAGCCAGAGGTCGACGTCGATCGGCACGTTCGGCTCGTTGAACATCTTGCGCAGCATCGAGAAGTCGTCGCGCAGCATGATCTTGTTGGCCGCGAGCCGGTGCGCGGCGATGTAGGTACGCCCCTTGAAATAATGCGCCGCGCCGATGTGGTCGAGATGCTCGTGGCTCAGCACCACCATGTCGATCTTTTCCGGCGGACAGTCGAGATGGTGCAGGCATTCGACCAGACACGGGTAGTTCGACGTCAGCCCGACGTCGATCATGATGGTGCGCGAGCTGCCGCGCACCACATAGGCGTTGGCGGCGCGGTTCTTGAAGCGGACCTGGTAGACGTCGTCGGCGGCCTGGATCAGGGAGCAGACGTCATTGTTCAACAGGACCGGGAAGGGGGACGGCTTCCGCTCGCTCATAGGTTGGCCGCCGCGCGGTAGTTCAGGTCGTTGGAGGCGCGCAGCCGCTTGCTCAAGGCATCCATGATCATCAGTGCGAACGCCGGCTGCTGGCTGACGAGGTAGACGAAACGGGCATGATTGATCCGCATTACCCTGGTGCCGGGCTCGGCCGCGATCGCGGTGGCGGAGCGGGAGGAGCCGTCGATCACGGCCATCTCGCCGAAGAACTCGCCCTTGCCGAGACTGACGATGACGGTCTTGACCGAGCCGTTGACCCTGGCGATCTCGACCTTGCCGTCGAGCACGACATAGAGCTCGCGCCCGGCCGATCCCTCCTCGAAGATGACGTCGCCGACGCCAAACTCGTTGATGCACTTCTCGATCGCCATGACGACCTGCCTTTCTGGCTCGTGCCTGTTGGCTCCATGTTAGTCGGGAAACCGGGCGCCGCAAATGAGGCAACGGGGGCCACCTCCGGTATTCGGGGAGGCGGACGCGAGCCGGCCGGACCACCTCTGTTACCTGACTCCTTGATCTTGATCGCAATCCGCCACGGAAAAGTCCCTAAAATTTCGGTAAGCCGACCGTACCCATCCCCTCGGTAACGAATTGGCAAGCAATGAAAGTTACCGAATGGTCAACCCTGACCGGAGGTTTTGATGAGTGAGCAGCAGGCCGAGCAGACCGCGGGTGAAGCCCCTTCCGTCACCCCGGCGCCCACCGTTCAGCAGGTCTCTGATCCGCTGATCGAGCAGACGCTGGCCTCGGTGCAGGAGGTGGGGGCGGCGGTTGAGATCGCGCCCGATCACGAGACGCTGCCGAAGGAGGATCCGCCGAAGGTCGAAACGCCTGAAATCAAGGCGGAAACGCCGCAATTCGATGCCTCGGTGTTTCCCACGCCGAAGCCAGGGGCTGTCCGGATCGATGTTGCCAAGACGGAGCCGAAGTTCGAGGCGCCGCGACCCTCGGCCAAGGTGCTGATCATGGCCCCGGGCGAACCAGCGCGGGAAGACGTCGCGGCAGGGTCCGGATTGCGGTCAGACCAGGCGACCGGCGAAACCGGCAAGCGCCGGTTCGGCGCCATGGCAGCGGTCGCCCTGGTGGCGCTGGCCGCCGGCGCGATCGGCGGGTCGCTTGCATCCGGCCTGACCCACCGCGCCGACGCAGCCGCGGCGGCCTCCGATGAGGGCAGCTCGGTGAACGCTGCGATCGCGCGGATCGATGCCGAGATTCTGTCGCTCAAGGCTGGGCTGGAGCGCACCGGCAAGCAGGAGACCAGCCAGCTCAACCGGACCAACGACCGCCTCGACAAGATCGAGAAGGCCCAGGCCGAGCCGGCCGCCAAGCTCGCCAGGCTGACGGAAGCCGTCGACAAGCTCCGTGGCGCCTCGGCCGCCGCGCCGCCTGTGGCCGCGGTTGCCACCACGCCGGCCCTGGCGAAGGAGAAGGAGGCGGCCGTGGCCTCCACGTCGGCGCCGACGCGAGACATCACGGGCTCGGTGCCGCCGGCCCCGGCCGCGACATCGCAGCAGGCATCGGCTGCGGCAACGCCGCTCAAGAACGACAGGAACGACAAGACCGATTTTGGTCGGTTGCCCAAGGTCGACGGTTGGGTGTTGCGCGACGTCTCGCATGGCGGCGCCCTGATCGAGGGACGGCAGGGCCTCTACGAGGTCTATGCCGGTGATCCCGTTCCGGGGCTCGGCCGGGTCGATGCGATCCGCAAACAGGATGGCCGCTGGGTGGTCGTCACCACCAAGGGCCTCGTGGTCGCGCGCTGAGGCTTGACGAAGGTGGCGAGACGGCGTTTCACCACCAAGTGAAGCACCCCTCGCGAACATCGAAAAGGGGCGCCAGAATAGACATTTTTGCGTGGTGTTAATCCTCGCATGATCAACGCTCCACGTCATCTGCTCGTCGCGCTGTTTCTTGTTTTCGCCACGCCGCTGCACGCCGCCGACAACGCGCCGATCGAGCGCGGCACCGCGATCCTCGATCCGTCGGCGTTGCGCGCGCTCGACCAGGGACGCCTCGGTCTCGAGGCGATATTGGCGCCGACGGGTTCGGCCGTTACGCCGCTCACCAACCGCGACCTGTTCGCGCTGCCGTCGATGGCGCCGGTGCGCAAGGCGCTGGACGAAGAGTTCGCGCGTTATGTCGCCGATCACAAGGCCGGACGGCCGGCCGACACGATCGGCGTCGGTGAGAGCTACGACCATCAACTGTTCGACCGTGCGCT
The DNA here is from genome assembly GCF_019242285.1 of Bradyrhizobium sp. Lineage (GTDB taxonomy): Bacteria > Pseudomonadota > Alphaproteobacteria > Rhizobiales > Xanthobacteraceae > Bradyrhizobium. The sequence continues at coordinate 900 of NZ_JAFAVV010000796.1, read as the reverse complement.
GTTCGATGCGCCCGATGCCCGCTTCATTCTGTCCGGCATCGTCAACCGGATGGACCGCGCCTATGTCGACGCCGCGCATTGCGGCGAGATTCGTCTGTTGTACCGGATGGCGCGTATCGGCGCCGCCCGGATCGGCGAGCTCGATGCCTCGCCGCGCTTGCCGATGACCCTGAACGTCGTGCTGAAGGCGAAAGGCGACCACGCGGTCGATGCCGGTGGCGCGCCGGTCGACTGCGCCGAGGTCGCCAAGCGCTGGCTTGCCGCCGGCGAGCTGACGCTGACCGGTGACGAGCTCGCGGCGAAGCTTATGGCGAAGGACGGTCCGCTCGACCTGATCGCGCCTGAGAACATCGATCGGATCGAGACCAATTTGCAGATCGCGCATGTGGCGAAATCGGCCGCCCGCGAATTCCGCACCGACTATCTGATGAAGGTGTTCGACCTCGATGCGTCATCGGCGACGTACAAGGAGGTCGTGCTGGAGAACCAGATCGATCGCGACCGGCTGCTGTCGGACGCGAATTTCGCGCGCGACTTCAAGGCATGGCTGCTGGAGCCCGCGAATTTCGAGGCGCTCGACCGCGGCACGATCCTGATCCCGGATCAGTTCCTCAGGAAGGGCATCGTCGCGCCGACCCCGACCGGCTTCGCGCCCTCAGAGATGCAGCCGGCCTTCGGCCTGGTCGAAGGCGAGGACAAGACCGATCATCCGATCTTCAGCGAGAGCGACGTCGTCACCGCCTTGCAGAAGGAGGCAGAGCGCGGCGTGACGCTGCAGAACATCCGCTCGGCCGCCGGCTTCGAGCGCCGCCTCAACGACATGAGCTGCGGCGGCTGTCATCAGACCCGCGGCATCGGCGGCTTCCATTTTCCCGGCGTCGACTGGATGGCGGCCAAGCC
>NZ_JAFAVV010000473.1 GCF_019242285.1 Bradyrhizobium sp. | reverse complement strand
CTGATCCTCAACCAGGTCGGCCGCCGCCTAACCGAGATGTCGAACACGAAAGCGGGCGATCGCAAGCATCGCCAGTTGCTGATGATGCTGGATGAGTTTCCAGCTCTCGGCCGGATCGATTTCTTCGAAAGCGCACTCGCCTTCATGGGCGGCTACGGCATCCGTGCCTACCTCATCGCGCAGTCGCTGAATCAGATCGCAAAGGCTTAGGGTGAGAACAACGCGATCCCGGACAATTGTCATGTCCGCATCGCCTTTGCAGCCAATGACGAACGTTCCGCAAAGCGCATTTCGGATGCGCTAGGCACCGCAACCGAATTGCGCGCCCAGCGCAACTATGCAGGTCATCGGCTCGCGCCTTGGCTTGGCCATGTCATCGTCAGCCGTCAGGAAACCGCCCGGCCGCTGCTTACCCCGGGCGAGGTGATGCAGTTGCCGCCGGATCAGGCCATTGTGCTGGTCTCCGGACTCACGCCCATCCGCGCCTTCGCGTTCCGCCGCCAACGATCCAAAACCCTCTACCCGGCTCGCGGCCAGATTCTACCGAAGCTCCGCGCCTTTTGAGTGTTTCTTTCGTGCTCCAGGCGACCACAGGCAATATGCGCCGAGCGGAATTTCGGAGGAGGAGAGCCCGGCCGCGCCCGCATGCCGCGAGGCCGGCTGTCTGAGTCGGTGCCAACCAGATTTGCTCGACGTGAGACTTTGAGCCCGTGACAATGACCATAACCCGCAGCAGTCATCGTTGGGTCCGGGCAGAAAGGTGCGCAGCGAGCGGAAAGCAAGCATCTCACTCGCGGCGCATCGTGTGGACTGGCTGAAAGTAGCCAAGGATGAGGCGCTCGGGGTAGAACGGAAATTCACCCCAAACCTCCAAACACTACTATGTATGCGACGCCAGCTTCGATCTCTGATTTTGCACCGTTAGCTCGGAGGGCAGATATTGATCCGCCGCAGGGAATCGAGAGGATGGCGGGTTACGCCTTCGGCTCCAACCCGCCCTTGCTGGCTATGCCGCAAGCTGATCGTCGTCGAAGTCGGTCTCGTCGGCGACGGTCAGTCGATCCTGCGGCGGTGAGGCCTCACTCGTGTCCTATCCTACATAGTCCGCCCAGCACCAGCCCCGATATGGCCCGAGGTGATAGTTTTGCGGGCACCCTCCATACGGGCCCGGCCGAACCTGCCGTATCCAACACGCCTGCCTTCCACGGCCGAGCCAATAGCCCGGTGGACACCAACCAAGCGGTCCTGCGGGGACTGATAGGGGATCGGCCTCCGCGTAAGTGGCGCATCCAAAAAGCGTAAGCGCGAGCACCGTTGCACCGATCACAGCAGAACTAAACTGGCGTTTTTTCATCGATTCCTCGTCGGGATTGAGAGTGAGCCCCCAGCAACTGAGCGGTTTAGTGCACCACGGCCGCGGTGATTCAATCCGCTCGGCACTTGCGTATCGTTCTGGAACTGAACGGCCGCTGAATGAATCGCTACATTGATTAGCGTTACAAGCTGTAGCATATTAGCTGCTAGTCTCATGTATGACAAGAGGGAGCGATTCCGGTCATGCCGCTGGTGCTATCACTAATCACCAAGCCGAATGACTTCGTCGCCGAAGCCCATGACCGCTTGCCGGTGCTGCTGACCCGAGCCGCGATTTTGAATCTTGACTCACCGGTGGCGCCGACGTCGAAATTTTGCAGCCAGCGCCGAGTGATTTGCTGCAGCGCTGGCCGGTATCAAAACGGGTGAATAGCGCCGATGCAAATGGCGCGACACTGATCGAGCGCGTAGACCAGCTCATAAAATCGAGGTCAATAGGCGATAGTCTATTTGTGAACAGGAGCCAGGCAAGCAACGACGGCCTCCTGAATTTTGTACCATCGAACTTGGCCTGCTCTTGCGCCATGGCACCGGTTGTGTTACGTCCTGTAGCGCTACACGGAGCGCTGCAATGACTGATAAGCCTTTGCCGGACCTGAGTGAACTCGAACGTGAGGTCATGCAGCTCATCTGGGCCGCAGGCCCGACGACGGCTGAGGCGGTGCGCGAGGAGCTGCCGCGGCGGCTCAAGGAATCGACTGTGCGCACCGTGTTGAAGCGGCTCGAGGAGAAGGGCTATTTGGCCCACGCGGTCGAGGGCCGCACCTACGTGTTCGAGGCGACCCGGGCGCGGCAGCAGGTGGCAGCAGGCGCGGTCCGCCGCATTGTCGATCGCTTCTGCAACGGCTCGGTGGAAGAGGTTCTTGTCGGCATGATGGACGCCAAAATGTTCAACCGGCGTCAGCTCGATGCACTGCGAGACAAGATCAAGAAAGCTGGGAAGAAGTAGGTAGCGCCGGCGAAGGGGGGCGTGATGCTGTTGCATCTCGTGGAGGCGGCGCTGCGGTCTCTCGCGCTTGGCGGCACGGTGTGGCTTGCCTTGTCGCTCCTGCGCATCGAGCGCCCGCAGACCCGAATGTCCGCCTGGACCGTCGTCCTGATCGGGTCGCTCGCCATGCCTATCACAATGCACTGGATGACGGTGAGCATGCCGATCCGTGCGCCAGCCTCTTCCGAGGCCGCCATCGCGCCTGTGACGTCCGCCGCGCCCGCCCCAGCGACGCAGCTCCTGTCGGAAAGCATGAGCGTGCCGCCGGCGGCGGCAGATGCCGGCGTAGCTGCACAACTTCCTCGGTCTCCCGCCTCTTCGCCCGCGGCGGTCCCGGCGACGAATTGGCAGGCGCTCGCCATTGGCATCTATCTCGCGGTGGGCGGCGCCTTCCTGCTGCGGCTCGCGATCGGTCTTGTGCTGACCTTCCGTCTGCTGCGCCGCAGCCGCCGGCTCGATGCGGAATGGGCCGCGGGCTCCGACGTGCGCATTTGCGTCCCCATCGCGACGCCGGTGACCTTCGGCAGCACGATCCTGCTTCCTGCCCAATGCCTCGACTGGAGTCCGATGAAGCGCGGCGCTGTGCTGGCGCACGAGCGCTCCCACGTTGCGCGCGCTGACTTCCACGTGCTGCTGCTCGCGACGCTGCATCGCGCGATCTTCTGGTTCAGCCCGTTTTCCTGGTGGCTGCTCAACGAGCTCGCCGAGACGGCGGAGCTCGTCAGCGACGATGCCGCAATTGAGTCGCTCGGTGACCGCCGCTGCTACGCGGAGATTTTGCTTGATGTCGCCGACAGCGCCCGCGAAATATCGGTGGGTGTCGCGATGGCGCGAACCCGAAGCGTCGTGCGGCGCGTCGAACATATCCTGACGGCGACCGTGCCACCGCCGCGGCTTGGCGCGCGCAGACGGATACTGGCACTTGCGAGCCTCGCGCCACTCGTCGCCATGGCAAGCGCCTCCTATTCGAGCTCGCTGCCGAGAGAATCCAGCCTCGTGAAGGTGACGTTCCAGGCCGCCGAAAACCGGCTCAAGGTCGCGGCAGCGCCGGTGCTTTGGATTTCCGGCGATCTGCAGCTAGGCCCGGCCGACATGTTCCATGCGGATGCGGATTGGAAAACGGTTGCCGGCCACACGCGCGCGGTCGAGCTGCCCCCGTGGATCACCTTGAACGGCAAGGACGACGTCCTCAAGCGCATTTTTGAGAATCTCGCCGAGCGCCAGATCGGATTGGCGCTGGAGGTTCGCGTATTGCCGCGGACCGACGAGTGCCCGCAGCCGACCAAGGCCTATTCCGACCCTGATGAGCCGGAGAGGATTCTCCGGCGCCTCCACGACCTCGGCGCCGACGTCAAATATGTCGACATGGTCGACCCGTTCTTCTTCGGTCATCGGTTTTCCGGGCCCGGTGCTTGTCTTGAGCCCACGGCCAAATTGGCACGGCAGCTCGCGGAGCGGGTCAAGCTCATCCGCACTTACTTTCCGAGGGCGCAGATCGGCACGTCTGAGCTCGTCGACGAGTCGACGCCCTGGATCGATGAGCTCGTGAAGTGGACCGAAGCGTATCAGCAGACGACCGGTGAGCCGCTCGCCTTCTTTTATGCCGACGTCGCTTGGTCGCATCCGTCCATGCGCAACCTGCTGCCGCTGGGGAATGCGCTGGCCGCCCGTCACATCCCTTTCGGCATCATCTACAACGCCGATGAGGCAGCTCATTCGGATGCCGTCTGGACCGATAATACGCGCCAGCACATCGCGGAGATCGAGTCGGCGCTTGGCGTGCATCCAGATGTGGCGATCTTCCGCAGCTCGGCCGGCTCCCCAAGTCGCGTGCTGCCTGAGACGCAACCGCTCACTCTCACCAATCTCGCGTCGCAATATTTGCTGGCGCGCCCTTCGCTGACCCTGACGCGGCAATCCAACACTCTGTCGGGCCGGATGGTCGATGCGCAAGGACTGCCGGTTGCAACCGCTGACCTGACGATCGAGGCCATTGACGTTGCGGGCAGCATGGACTTGGTGGAGCGGCACCTAGCCGGCACGGTCCCGCCGGGCGCGGCGACGGCGGCCGTGGGGATTCAGGCTAATCTCTCACAGGCCTGTATGTGCGCCGGCAGCGTCGATGCCTCCGTTGGCGTCCTGCGCTATGATGAGACAAGCACCGGCCGGCATGAGGACGTTCCACCTTTTCCCCCTGCCGCCGAGGCGGAAAGCCCACCGATCCGGGCCATGGAATTCTTCCCCGGACACCCCATCAACCTCACCTTCAAGTCGTTCCCGGTGACGCCTGGTGCCACCTACGACTTGGCGATCCCGCTCGCCGTGTCCGCGAGTGGCGAGCGCGCCGCCTACGCGGTCCTCATGTTCGCGGACAGCAGTGGCAAGAGCTTACGTTGGGACCGGTTGTGGTTCCGCCCATCCGAGCGCAGCCTCGGTGTGGTCGTAACCGGCGCCGATGGTCGTTTCCGGATTGAGCTCCCGCCTGGGGTGGTCGCGGCGGGCTCAGAAATCCGCGCTTATTTTCCGGGCGGCGCATTGCTCGGATCACAGACCACGACTCTTTCACGAGAAGGTCAATTCCGACCGAGCAATACTGAATCAGAGTTTATTGGATCGAGCTCACCTCATTGAGCAGATCGGGAGCATCGCAACGCGCCGTCTGAGCAACGCGATTGCGATGATGGCGATTATCGTTGTGGCAACCGGCGCGGCTTACGACGACGGAAAATGACTGCGACGGCTCCGACGTGTAGCGCCGCATTGTGGGCTGTACCAGACTGGCCGAGACACCCGGCATCACCGCGGCCCGTCGGGGTCAGGGCCTCTTCCGCCCGCTCGGCGAATAGAGATAGAACAGACCTGCGCAGGAAATGCGCTCCCGCGCCGGCATGACCATCCCTCGGTGCCGCGGTCGAATGGCTCCGGGCCAACTACACCATGCCAGAGAAATATCCCGCCGCGCGGGGCAACGGTACAAACGGCCGATCGATCTTGACCGTAGCGCTACATCGTGTAGCATTAAGTCCGCCTCTGCTTCAAACGGCAGCCCGCTTGAAAGGTGGATTTCGATGAAGAAGTTTTTGTTCGGCAGCGTCGCGCTTGTCGCAGTTGCCGCAAACCCGGTCTGGGCCGCGGATTTGCCGCCGGCGCCGTCGCCCGTGCCATACTATAAGGCGCCGGCCATCGAGCCGGCGTACGACTGGACAGGCTTCTATATTGGCGGTCACTTCTCCAATGGCTGGACGCACGCTACCGGGCAGACGACCAACACGGCCACCGGCCAGGTCTTTGCTCCGGCCAGCACGGATACATCCGCCGCTCATGGCGGCGGTCAGATAGGCTACGACTATATGCTGCCGTCGCGCGTCGTCATCGGCATTCTCGCCGACGTCAGCTCAGGCACCAACCGCACCGTCGTCAACGCCGGCCCGTTTCAAGCCAGCGAAAATGCGAGCGACGGCAAAGTGAATGGAACGGTGCGCGGCCGTGTCGGCTATGCGTTCGACACATTGCTGGTCTATGGCACCGGCGGCTGGACCTGGAATGACGCGACTGCGACGCGAACCCAGATCGCCGGCACGGTCGGCAAGGCGACCCCGGGCACTGTCGAGACGACGTCAACTGGCCACGACGGTTGGACAGTCGGCGCCGGCCTCGACTATGTGTTCGCGCCCAATTGGGACGCGTTCGTCGAATATCGATATTCGGGCCTCATAGGCAATAACACCGTCGCGTTTCCGATCGCGCAGATCTCCACCTCCGTATCTTCGAATTCCAACGTGATCGAAGTCGGCATCAATTGGCGTTTCAACGGAGCCGGAGCGCTGATAGGGCCGCGTTACTGATCTCTTGCACACCCCGCGCCCCGGTGAAGACTGGGGGCTCGCCCTATCAGAGAGCTGGGACTTGCGCCGCATGGCAAAGCTGCTCTGAAGCCTTCAGCAATTCGAATGCTAGATATGCGGAGCTGATCGAAGCTGATCCCAGCTGTATGGGCCATACTGTCTCTTGGGTGACGACCTGATCGACGAGGCCGACCTTCTCGACGCTTTGGCGCATGTGGGCTCGCACGTAGGAAGATCTCTGCACCCGCCGATTGTCGACCTGTGCGATAGGAGGGGACCATGGGAATTGAACGCCGCGCGTTCCTGCGCAGTGCCGCCGTCGGAACCCTGGCGCTGCTTCCGCTCCCGGCGCTGGCGCAAGACGCCGTAGTCACCCTTGTCGCCGACCCGGCAGATCCCGTGGCCAATAGCGAGCCGGGGCGCTGGGCCGCCGGCGAGCTGCGCTCGGCTATCAGGGCTCGGGACCTCGACGTGCAGCAGGCGGCCTCCCTTGTCTCGGCCCCGAGCGGACTGGTTATCGTCCTCGCCGGCATGGGCGCGCCCGCGACCGCCGCACTCGCTGCGGGAAGGGCCCTTCCAGAAGGTCCGGAAGCAGTACTGCTGATGTCCGGGATACTTGACAACCGCGCGGTGCTGCTCGCTGCCGGCAGTGACGCCCTGGGCCTCGTCTATGCCGCCACAGAACTAGCCGAACGGGTTCGCAGTGCTCCCACCGCGGCCGAGGGACTTGAGCTCGGCGCCACCGTCGCTGAGCGGCCCGCGAACCGCGTTCGTTCCGTCGCTCGCTTCGTCACAAACGAGGTGGAGGATCGCGGCTGGCTGCACGACCGCCAATTTTGGGATGACTATCTGACCATGCTGGCCAGTCATCGCTTCAACGGCTTCAGCCTCACTCTTGGTATCCAGTATGATTATCCCCAGGAAGTCAGCGACGTCTATTTCTACTTCGCTTACCCGTTCCTGTTGAAAGTTCCGGGCTATGATGTGGTCGCCGCTGGGTTGCCGGACGATGAACGCGATCGCAACCTAGAGACGCTGCGTTTCATCGCCCGGGAGACCGCTCGCCGCGGTCTGCGCTTCCGGCTAGGCATCTGGACTCATGCCTATGCGTTCGACAGTCC
>NZ_JAFAVV010000052.1 GCF_019242285.1 Bradyrhizobium sp. | reverse complement strand
GCCTCGAAGGCTTCGCCGCGCGGCGTCAAAAGCGTCGCGACCAGTGACCAGTATTCGCGGGGAACGAACTTCTCGATCCCCATCTCGCGGTCGCAGACCAGCCGCAGCGCGACCGACTGCACCCGGCCGGCCGAGCGGGCGCCGGGCAATTTGCGCCACAGGACGGGAGAGAGGGTGAAGCCGACCAGATAGTCGAGCGCCCGGCGCGCCATATAGGCGTCAACCAGCGCGCCGTCGATCTCGCGCGGATGCTTCATCGCTTCCGAGATCGCCTGCTTGGTGATGGCGTTGAACACCACGCGCTCGATCTTCTGATCCTTCAGCGCGCGCTTTTCCTTCAGCACCTCCAGGACGTGCCAGGAGATCGCCTCGCCCTCGCGGTCAGGGTCGGTGGCGAGAATCAGGCGCTGCGCCCCTTTCAGCGACTTGGCGATGTCGTTGAGCCGCCCGTTGGCCTTCGGATCGACCTCCCAGATCATTCGGAAATTGTGATCGGGATCGACGGAACCGTTCTTCGCCGGCAGATCGCGGACGTGACCGAAGGAGGCCAGAACCTCATAGGACGAGCCCAGATATTTGTTGATCGTCTTGGCCTTCGCCGGCGACTCAACGATGACGATATTCATGTCATTCCAATGGCTTATGGGAAAAGCGAAAGGCCGGTTCCGCGAGATTCGCAGCCGGCCACCCGGCCCGAACATGGGTGGTGAGGGCGCCGCTGTCAAATCGCCAGATGTTGAAAGCTCGCAGCCCCTCGCCATCAAGCATCCTGAGGGTTGCGGAATGCGGCCTAGAGTTGTAGCCGCATAAGAGGTATCGGGAGCGGAAAGCCACACCAAATGGATGGCTAACACAACACGCAAACGGAAGCGGAGATCGTCTGTTGGGTCACGGATTTCACGGATCGAGGAACACCCGGGCGAGGGAGGTCCGGAGGAGGCGGCGTACTTCATTGCCGAGACGGTGAGCAGCCTTGGCGATCTCACGCGGCGGCATCGGCTGGACATGCTCGGGTACCTCCTCGCAATGGTCCAGCTCGAAGCGGAGGAGCATGTCCGGCTGCGCAGCCGACGGAAGCTGTCGTGAGGCGCGGTCGCATTCAGGCGCGCCGAGACCGGACTGATGTCTGTTTTGGCCTCAGCACGGTATCGGCAAAGCCGAGCAGGCGACCATCCTGGGCGCGCAGCTCGAGCTTTCTGACCGGCCGGCCCTTGTCCCGGTCGACCAGGACGGTCGCGATCTCCTCGGGCGCCTCGTCGAAGGCCTCGCTCCATTGCCTCAAGGCCACCAGCACCGGGAAGAGGCCGCGGCCTTTCGGCGTCGGCACGTATTCCAGGTAGGCGCCGCCGTCGGAGGCGGGGGCAGGCTTCAGGATGCCCTTGTCGACCAGAAGGCGCAGCCGCGCGGCGAGGATGTTCTTCGCCAGTCCCAGGCTCTTCTGAAATTCGCCAAAGCGGCGCCGGCCGAGCAGCGCATCGCGGACGATCAGCAGCGACCACCAGTCGCCGATCGCGTCCAGCGAGCGCGCGATCGGGCACTCGGCATCTTCCAGGCTCTTGCGCTTGACCAATATCGGCTCCCCTCGCGGATCCCGGCCGATCACGGCCTTGTGCGGTTGCATCATAAAACCGGATGCCCTAGCTATGCAATCTGGTTTAATAATGCAACCATAGGAGACGGATCATGAGGCTCGCGGGCAAGTCGGCGCTGATCACCGGCGGCAATGGAGGAATCGGCCTGGCCACCGCCAGGCTGTTCGTGGCGGAAGGGGCGAAGGTCGCGATCACCGGGCGCAACCGGCAGACGCTGGAGGCCGCCGCGGCAGAGCTGGGGCCGAATGCGCTCGCGCTCGTCGCCGACGCGACCGACGTCGCGGCGATGGAGGCGGCGGTCGCCCGCGCCGTCGAGCGCTTCGGCAAGCTCGACATTGTCTTCGCCAATGCAGGCATTCCCGGCCATACGCCGCTCGGCGGCACCACGCGCGAGGCGTTCGAGAAGGTGATCCGTACCAACGTCACCGCGGTGTTCTTCACGGTGCAGGCGGCGGTAGCGCAGATGAACGACGGCGGCTCGATCATCCTGAACGGTTCGGTGATCTCGGTGCTGGGCAGCCCCGGCTATGCCGCCTATGCCGCGAGCAAGGGCGCGGTACGTGCGATGTCGCGGGTGATGGCATCCGAGCTGTCACCGCGCGGTATCAGGGTCAATGTGGTGGCGCCGGGCGCGATCCGTACCCCGATCTGGGGCGCGGCGGTCGCAACGCCGGAGGCTGAGAAGGCGTTCGAGGCGCGGATCGGCCGCGCAACGCCGCTCGGGCACCTCGGCGAGCCGGACCACGTCGCGAGCACCGTACTGTTTCTCGCCTCCGACGAGGCCGCGCACATCCAGGCGCAGGAGCTGTTCGTGGATGGCGGCGCGACCGGCGCTCCGAGCGGCGCCCCGATCTATCGGTAGTCGCGGCGGCAGGTGAAGCACGTCACACCGGTCTCCCGGCGTTCGGAATAGGATCGTGAGGTCGCGATAGCCGCGGTGCGCATTCTCGACGATGCGCGCCCGCGCATTGAACCTCGGCAGGCCCTGTAACGACTCGTTTGCAGGGCCGCCATCGTTTCTGTCACCATTGCCGATTTGAAGAGGCCGTCATGTCGAAAATTGCGCCGTTATTTGCGTCGATTCCGGTATCCAGGGTTTCCTTCGCCAAGCCTGCTCCGTCCGAAGCCGATCATGACTCTTTCATCGCCGTTGCGCTGTTTTCAGGCATTGGCCTGCTCGCGTCGCTGCTCGCGATCCTGTCCGGCGTCCAGGGCGTCTGGTCCTGAGCGGCGCGATGGAATCGGGGGATCGCCGTCGCGCTACGCGTCAGGACCAGCGGAGTCAGGCGGCTTCGAGGCGTGCTGCGGCCTCGAGCGCACCGGCGAGCGCCTTCTCGCGATGTTCTGGGCCGACCTGGATGCCGTCGGCGGAAATGAACTCGTGAGCCCGACAGATGCGCCAAGGGGTTGTGAGAGATCGCGATAGATGACGTCGATGCCAGGCTCCGCCCGCCGCAGCCGGTCGGTGTTTCCGACCATTCCGCCGCGCGTCGAATACGAATTGACCGATCTTGGACACGGGCTGTCGAAGCCGGTGCAGGCGCTCGGCCAATGGGCTTTTGACCATCAGCCCGAGATCGAGCGCGCGCGGTCGCGGTTCGACGAGCGCAGCGAGAATTGAGCTATAGCAGTGACACCAGTCCGCCGCCGTGCCGCTGCAGCCTGCCGGCGAGCTCGAGCTCCAACAGCACGGTGCGTACCGACGCCGCCGGCGCGTCGGCGAGCCTGATCAGATCGTCGATCGAAACCGGGCTCGGCCCGAGCAGGCCGGTGATGCGGGCGCGTTCGCTTGAATCAGGGGCGGCATCGACAGGCTCGGCCTCCTCCTCGCGCAAGGGCGGAATGACCGGACGTTCCAGGATCGGCTCGATCGCCCGGATGACGTCGGCCGCCTGCGTCACCAGGGTGGCGCCCTGCTTGATCAGGTCGTTGGTGCCGTCGGCCCGCGGGTCGAGCGGCGAGCCCGGCACCGCAAACACCTCGCGGCCCTGCTCATTGGCGAGCCGCGCCGTGATCAGCGAGCCCGAGCGATGCGCGGCCTCCACCACGATCACGCCGAGCGCGCAGCCCGAGATCAACCGGTTGCGGCGGGGGAAGTCGCGGGCGCGCGGCTCGTGGCCAAGCGGCATTTCGGAGATGGCAGCGCCCTTGGCTTCCAGGATGGCGGCGAGCAGCTCGACATGCTCGGGCGGATAGATGTGGTCGTGCCCGCCGGCAAGCACCGCGACCGTGCCGCTTCCGATGCTCGTGCGATGCGCGGCCTGATCGATGCCGCGGGCAAGTCCCGAGATCACGACGAAGCCGGCCTCGCCAAGCTCGCGCGCAAGCAGGCCCGCGAACTTCAGGCCGGCGGCTGACGCGTTGCGTGAGCCGACGATCGCAAGCATTGGCCGCATCAGAGTTTCGGCTTCGCCTCGCACGGCAAGCAGGGGCGGTGCGTCGTCGAGCGTGGCCAATCGCTTCGGATAGCCGGCTTCTTCCTGCGCGAGCAGGCGGATGCCGAGCTTTCGGCTTGCGGCAAGCTCGGCGCGGGCCTCGTCCACGCCGCAGATCCGGAGCTGGCCGGCTCCGCCCCCGCGCCGGGCCAGTTCGGGCAAGCGGGCGAGCGCAGCACGTGCGCTCCCAAGATGGCTCACCAGCGATCGGAAGGTGCGTGGCCCGACATTCTCGGACCGGATCAGCCGCAACCGGTCGATCCGCTCGGCATCACTGAGCTCCGTTGTGCTGCTGATCAAATCCACGCTGGCCCCTCGCGGGGACAGCATGGATCAACCTGCTGGCGTGGGGAAGGGGGTATTGGGCTACAACCGTGCCCCGATGGGGCGGGTGCACGGGATTACACCAGCTCGGCCTCCGCAGCCGGCTTCGCGCTGGCGCCTGCTTTCTCCCGCTGCCGCATCGCAGCCGTCGTCGTGTTCGGCAGCTGCCGCAGCCAGCGGTCGGCAGCATTGCGGCCGCTCCGATGCAGGAGCTTGATGAAGTTGGTGCCGAGATCGACCGCGCTGCGCTGTGCGAGCCCGTCGATTTCGTCCTCGGCCGCGATCCGGAAGATGCGCGGGCCCGAGGCAATATCGCGACGCGCGGATTCCAGGGCGGCGATTTCGGCGTTCAGCACCGAATTGGCCGTGATCTGATCGAGGCGGCGGTCGATCGCCGCCGAGGTGATCGGGATATAGCTGTCTCGTGACGGCGTGACCTGCACGACCAGCACGTCGCTCTCGGCCGCTCGCACCAGGCCTGCGACGGGCGGATTGGCACTGTAGCCACCATCCCAATAGGATTCGCCGTCGATCTCGACGGCGCAATGCACCAGCGGCGGGCAGGTCGATGCGAGCAGCACGTCGGGGCTGATATCGTCATTGCCGAACAATTTCAGGCCGCCGTCGCGGACCCGCGTGGCTGCCACCAGCAGCCGCGGGCAATGGCCGGCGCGCAGCGCCGCAAAATCGATGTCCTTTGCCAAGGCTTCGCGCAGAGGGTCGAGATCGAAAGGATCGAACTGTCCGGACTTCAGGCTCGCCCCGAAGGCGACCGAGCTTCCAGCCGGCGAGAAGCCGCCGATCAGCATCAACGAACGGAACGAGCTTTCGTTGGTCAACCGGCTCCAGAACCGCGCCAGCCGCCTGGTCGCGCCCTGGCGCCCATCGGCGACGAAGCCGCAGGCGAGCAGGGCCGCATTGACCGCGCCGATGCTGGCGCCGCTGATGGCCTCGAGCTCGCAGCCTGGCTCTTCCAGGATCCGCTCCAGCACGCCCCAGGTGAACGCGCCGAACGAGCCTCCGCCTTGCAGCGCCAGCGACAGCTTTCGCGGCGGCCACGTCCGACGCTCGGCGCGTTCGGGCTCGCCCGCGCGCTCCCTGAGCGCGGGGATGACGTCGGCGACGCGTCTCGCAAGGCTCTTGGCCACGCCGACCGGCTCGGCGACCGCGGGCGCTTCGGCTATCGGCAGCAGGGCCGGCGGCAAACGGGTCGCTGCGGCTTTCTGCGTCGGCTTGCTCGCCGCAGGCGCAACCCTCCCCGTCGCTCCAGGACCGGTCGACCAGATGTCCACGGCGGAGAGCAGGCCGCTGGCCTGCGTTTGGGATTGAGGTTGGGCAGCCTTCTGCTGCACGGGGCACTTCCTTGTCTTGGCGCGCTTGTGTCTTGGCACGCGCAATGGATGGGACGAACCGGTTCATCCCTCGCGACTGATGGCACCTACCCCGAACGGACCATGACAGCCCGGGCATTGATTCGCCAGAGTCCCGCCGGGTTTCGAACAAGATAGGCGATCGGCGACGAGCAGGACGCGTGCTCCGCGTGAGTCGCGCGAATCGCGTGCGAATCGATAGGCCGTCGCGTTGTCGTTTCGGCGTCACTACTGCGGCGAATTTGGAGTTCCCACCAGCCGCAACATTGCGGGGGCGCGAGAGCGCCGGGAGCAATGTGCAAAGACCCCCAGTCGTCTCTCGTGGCCGCGGCGAGTGGACCAGGCCCTGTGCTTGATTCGGACTTCGGCTCGATGCGCGCATCGGAAGCTGTCGCGAAAACGGCGCCTCGGAGTCAGTTCGGATCGGCAGAATTGAAGTCCCGGTGCTGCTTCTCCTTCTCTTGCCGTATAGTTGACGGTTTTCCGTCGCTCGCCCCAAGCGTGAAAACGGCAGGCACTTCGATACCAATCGTCACGTGTGCCCGCTAATCAACACATTTACGCCTCGCGTCCTTTAATTTGAGACCAAAAACTCCAATACGATCCGGCTAGGAAAGCTGGGCTGCAACTGTCGAGCCGCATGATGCAAGCTCGGCGCGCAGCGCATCATGGAAGGAACGCGACTGGCAGGCCTTGGCGGACGCGCTCGTCGAACGCGTCGTATTTGTTTGCTCCGCCGATCGGCCAGCACTCATTCGACATGGTTTCGATCCCATGCCGCACGCCGGCGTTTTGGCGCGCGAGCGCTGCATCGACCCGCCGACAGCGACAGGGAACGGGGACCGGAGAGGACCGGCCGTCGGTTGGGCGGCAGGTCGGTTTTGAGCCGCTCGATGGGCGGCGCATTGATTGAACAAAAGGATACTTGCGATGCATGTGTCAGCCGCTCGTGATCGTGTCGTCGTCGATGGCGTGTTTTCCAGAGAGACGCTGCTGCCCCGGGCGGGGCTCCGCTGCGGTTGCCGCAGCCTGGTCCTGCTGGCGACGCTCATGCTGTTGCTGATGCCGCGCCTGCACGCCGAGGAGGATGAAATCCGGATCGGCAACACGATGGCGTATAGCGGGCCTGCGTCGGCCTACGGCGTCATCGGCAGGACGATCGCCGCCTATTTCAAGAAGGTCAACGACGAGGGCGGCGTCAATGGCCGCAAGATCAAGTTCATCTCCTATGACGATCAATATGATCCGCGGAAAACCGTCGAATACACCAAGACGCTGATCGAGCAGGACAGGGCGCTGCTGATCTTCGCGGGCCTCGGCACGGCGACAAGCGCGGCGGTGCGGCCCTATCTGAATGCACAAAAGGTTCCGCAACTCTTCCTGGCGTCCGGTGCCTCGATCTGGGACCAGCCGCGAGATTTTCCCTGGACCATGGGATTCTCGCCGAGCTATCAGACGGAGGCTCACATCGTCGCGCAATACCTGCTGGAGACCCAGCCGAAAGGAAAGATCGCAATCCTCTCCCAGGACGATGAATTCGGGAAGGACTACCTCAAAGGGCTCAAGGATGGGCTCGAGGGCAAGATCGCGATCGTTGCCGAGGCGACCTACAAGGTCTCGGACACCGATATCAATCAGCAGATCGCCGCGCTCAAGGCGTCCGGCGCTGACATCTTCTTCGACGTCACGACGCCGAAGTTCGCGGTGATGGCGATCCGCCGAACGGCAGAGCTCGGGTGGAAGCCGCAGCACATCATCACGTCGGTGTCGAGCCCGGTCACCGCCGTCATGAAACCGGCCGGACTCGAAAACGCGGAAGGAACGCTGGCCGCCGGCTACGCCTGGGAGGGCGACGACCCGGCGTTTGCCAGCCAGCCCGAATACCCCGACTGGTCGGCTTTCATGGATCGCTATCTGCCGGACGTGAGCCGGAGCAACAGCCTGGCGACCTACGGCTATGCGATCGCGACTGCGATGGTCGAAGTCCTGAAGCGGTGCGGCAACGACCTTTCGCGCGAGAACGTGATGAAGCAGGCATCCACGCTCAAGGGCTTGCAGCTTCCGATGATGATCCCCGGCGTCCTGGTCAACACCAGTGCGACCGATCACGCGCCGCTCGAGCAGATGCAGATGATGCGCTTCACCGGCGGGCATTGGCAGCGGTTCGGGCCGGTCCGCAGCGGCATCGACCCGGGCGCGGTGAGCGATTCCCTCAAGGTCATCTTCCGCTACAGCAACGACGCCAAGCACGCGCTCGCCGATCAGCTCAACGCGAACACGGTGACTCTGATGACCGGGGCGCTCGGCAGCACCTACGTCCAGATGGGGTCCGATATCGCCTACGTGCTGGACAAGGGCACCGATCTTCGCGTTCTGCCGGTCCTCGGCCGCGGATCGGTCCAGGCGGTGGCCGACATCCTCCTGCTGCGGGGCGTCGACGTGGGGATCGTCCGCAAGGACACGCTGCAATATCTGGAGCGCAAGGGATTTGCGAGCAACATCCGCGGCCAGCTCGTCTACGTCACCAAGATGTTCAACGAGGAGATGCACGTCCTCGCATCGAAGAGCATCAACGACCTGAAGGAGCTCGATGGCAAGACCGTCGCGATCGATCTGCCCGACGGCGGCACGTTCGTCACCTCGATCAACGTGTTCGAGCGGATCGGCATCAAGCCGCATCTGCTCTATCTCGATCCGAAGATCGCGCTGGCGATGTTGCAGAAGGGAGATATCGACGCGATCGTCGCGGTCGAGGGCAAGCCGCTGCGGTGGTTGACCGAGGTCAGCGACCCCAACCTTCACCTCGTGCCCGTGGAGTACGACAAATCGCTGCACGACGACTATCTTCCCGCGCAGCTTTCCTCCGACGATTATCCCAACCTGGTGCCGAGCGGGGCGCCGGTCGAGACGATTGCGGGCGAGGCGATCCTCGCCTCGTTCAACTGGCGGCCCGATAGCGACCGCTACCGGCGCGTATCGCTGATGGTCGACGCCTTGTTCTCGCATGTGACGCAGTTGCAGCGGCCGCCGTTTCATCCGAAATGGCTCGAGCTTGCGCCGGCGGCTCCGGTGGCGGGTTGGACGCGCTTCAAGGCGGCGCAGGAGTGGATCGACCACAATGTGAAGCCTGCGGTGAGCCAGCAGCCGGATGCTCCCGCGGCGGCGGAGGCCAAGGACCAGAAAAAAGAGGAGTCGCCGCTCCTCCGTCAATTCCGTGACTGGCAATCAAGTCGGGCCAGCCAGCAGACACCGCCGGCCGCCGATGAAGGCTCTCACGAAACGGCGCCGGCTGCCGCGCGTGAACGCCCTCATCGACCAAGGCCGGCCGCCGCCAATGATCGCTCTCACCAACCGGCGGCAGCCGCTGCCGCCAAACGCGCTCACAAACCGGGCGAGCCGGGCAGCCAAAAACGTAAGCCGCGTCCGGTCGTCGAACGCTGAGCGGACGCTCAAGCCTTCTGCCCGATCCGGCCCTCGGTTCCCGCCCGCAGCCGCCTGATGTTCTCGCGGTGCATGTAGAACAGAAGCAGGGTCAGCACCGCAAACAGCGCGGCGAGGGCAAGGTGGCCGAACCACCACAACAGGATCGGCGTCACCAGGCTCGCGACCAGCGCCGAGAGCGAGGAGTAGCGCGAGGCAAAGGCGGTGGCGAGCCAGATCGCGCAGAAGGCGAGCGCGGCCGGCCAGAACAGGCCGAGCAGCACGCCGATATAGACGGCGACGCCCTTGCCGCCGTGGAATTTCAGCCAGACCGGGAAGAGATGGCCGAGAAAGGCGCCCAGCGCCGCCGCCATTGCCGCGTCCGGTCCGCCGAGATAGCCGGCGACGATCACGGCGACGGTGCCCTTCAGCATGTCGAGCAGCAGCGTCGCCGCGGCGAGCCCCTTGCGCCCGGTGCGCAGCACATTGGTCGCGCCGATATTGCCGGAGCCGATCGAGCGCAGATCGGCGGTGCCGGCAAGCCTGGTGAGGATCAGTCCGAACGGGATCGAGCCGCAGAGATAGCCGATGATCAGCGCGACGGGCAGGAAGGCGTCGGATCCCATGGGCAGCACTCCCTCACGCGTATTGTTCGTTGTTCACACGTGCTCGTAGACGGTGCGGCCGCCGACGATGGTGCGCACGACACGGCCCGAGAACCGCGCCTCGTCGAACGGGGTGTTCTTGCACAGCGACTTCAGGTCGGCGGGGTCGAGCACCCAGGGCACATCGGCGTCGATCACGATGACGTCCGCCGGCGCGCCCGGACGCAGGCTGCCGCCGGGCAGGCCCATCAGCTCGGCCGGCCGCGTCGACATGGCGCGGAACAGCGTCTTCCAGTCGAGGTCGCCATTGTGGATCAGCCGCAGCGCCGCCGGCAGCATGGTCTGCAGCCCGACAGCGCCATAGGCCGCCTCGGCGAACGGCAACCGCTTGACCTCGACGTCCTGCGGATTGTGGTCGGACATGATGATGTCGACCAGCCCGGAGGCCAACGCTGCAACCAGCGCCTGGCGGTCGGTCTCGGTGCGCAGCGGCGGCGACAATTTCAGGAACGAGCGGTAGGGGCCGATGTCGTTCTCGTTCAGGGTGACGTGGTTGATCGAGACCGAGGCGCTGACGGCAAGCCCAGCGTCGCGCGCCCGTTTCAGGATCTCGAGCGAAGCGATACAGCTCAACGACGCGGCGTGATAGCGGCCGCCGGTCAGAGCGACGAGCCGCATGTCGCGCTCCAGCATCACGGCCTCGGCCGCATCGGGAATGCCTTCCAGCCCGAGCCGGGTCGCGAATTCGCCCTCGTTCATGACGCCTTCGCCGACGAGGTTCGGGTCTTCGGTGTGATGCACGATCAGCGCGTCGAAATCCCGTGCATAGGTCAGCGCGCGCCGCATCACCTGGGCGTTGAGCACGCTCCTGCCGCCGTCGGAGAACGCGACCGCGCCGGCGGCCTTCAACAGGCCGATCTCGGTCATCACCTCGCCGCGCAGGCCCCTGGTCAGCGCCGCCATGGGCTGGATGTTGACGATCGCGGTGTCGCGGGCGCGGCGCAGCACGAAATCCACCGTCGCGGAGTTGTCGATCACCGGCTCGGTGTCGGGCTGGCAGATGATGGTGGTGATGCCGCCGGTTGCCGCTGCCTGGCTCGCCGAAGCGAAGGTTTCGCGATGGCTCAGGCCCGGCTCGCCGACGAAGGCGCGCATGTCGATCAGGCCCGGGGCGATGATCTTGCCGGCGCAGTTGATGATGTCGGTGCCTTCCGGCACGCCGGCGGCGCCGATCCCGCGCTTCGCGTCGCGGATCACGCCGTCGGCGATCAGAACGTCGCCCAGGCCGTCGAAATCGCGCGACGGATCGATCACGCGCGCATTGGCGAGCAGGATCGGGCGGCGATCGGTCAGCATGGTCGACCTTCCTTCAAGCGTTGGGCAGGTTGCGGGCGAGCGCTTCCAGCACCGCCATGCGCACCGCCACGCCCATTTCCACCTGCTCGCGGATCAAGGACTGCGCGCCGTCGGCGACGATCGAGTCGATTTCGACGCCGCGGTTCATCGGCCCCGGATGCATCACCAGCGCGTCGGGCTTGGCGTAGGCGAGCTTCTTCTGGTCGAGGCCGAAGTAATTGAAATATTCGCTGGACGACGGCACGAACGAGCCGTTCATGCGCTCGCGCTGCAACCGCAGCATCATGACGATGTCGGCGCCGTTCAACCCCTCGCGCATGTCGCGCGCGACCTCCACCCCCAGGCGCTCGACGCCGGGCGGCAGCAGCGTGGAGGGTGCCACCACGCGCACCCTCGCCCCCATGGTGTTGAGCAAGAGGATGTTGGAGCGTGCCACCCGCGAATGCAGCACGTCGCCGCAGATCGCGATCACCAGGCCCTCGATCCGACCCTTGTTGCGGCGGATGGTGAGCGCGTCGAGCAGCGCCTGGGTCGGATGCTCATGGGCGCCGTCGCCGGCATTGATCACGGAACCGTCGACCTTGCGCGCCAGGAGTTCCACCGCGCCGGAGGCATGATGGCGTACCACCAGGATGTCCGGGTGCATGGCGTTCAGCGTCACTGCGGTATCGACCAGGGTCTCGCCCTTGCGCATGGAGGAGGAGGAGACCGACATGTTCATCACGTCGGCGCCGAGCCGTTTTCCCGCGATCTCGAACGAGGATTGGGTCCGGGTCGAGGCCTCGAAGAACAGGTTGATCTGGGTCCGTCCGCGCAGCGAGGTGCGCTTCTTGTCGATCTGGCGGTTGAGCTCGACATATTCCTCGGAAAGGTCGAGCAGGCCGGTGATGTCGGCAGCGGAAAGCCCCTCGATGCCCAGCAGATGCCGGTGACCGAGGACGAAGGTCGATTTCGATGCGAATGTCATTAAAGCCAGAGCTATAGGCGGGGTTTTTCCGCAGTGCAAGCGTCAATGGCGCGGGCGTGAGTTATCCCCCGGTCTGTGAAATTCACGATAAATGACGCCAGTCTTTGCCGATTTGGCGCTTGCCCGGTATCCAGATTCCCGTTCCCACGGGAAGGTTTGGATGAACGTGAAACTGATCCTGCTGCTGGCCGTAGCTGCCGCATTGGTCGCGCGGGCCCATGCGCAAGCGCTGCCTGCGGACTTCGTCTATCTGCGCGACGTCGATCCGACCATCGTCCAGGATATCCGTTATGCCACGTCGAATAATTTTGTCGGCCGCCGCCTTGCCGGCTATGACGCGGCCGAATGCGTGGTGAAACGCGAGGTCGCGGTGAAGCTGAAGGCGATCCAGGAGGCGCTCGCGCGGCGGAACCTGTCGCTGAAGATGTTCGACTGCTATCGTCCGGCGCGCGCGGTGTCCGACATGGTGGCCTGGTCGCGCGACGGCAAGGAGACACCGGCGCAGCATCGCTATAATCCGACATTCGCCAAGGAAGACCTGTTCCGCCTCGGCTTCATCGCCCCCCATTCCGGGCACTCGACGGGCACCGCCCTGGATCTCACGCTGGTCGATCTTGCCGCCGACAATTCCTCAACCATCGATCCCGACAAGACCTATGCCGATTGTACCGCGCCGGCACCGAAGCGCGCGCCGGAGGGCAGCATCGACATGGGCACCGGCTATGATTGTTCCGACCTCAGGGCCTATACCGCCGCCGGTTCGATCACGCCCGAGCAGCGGTACTGGCGGAGCGAACTCGTGAAGGCGATGGCGCAGCAGGGTTTTGTGAACTATGGCAAGGAGTGGTGGCACTTTTCGCTGCCCGGCGCGGGCAGGCGGGCCTATGATTTTCCGATTCGACCGCGCCGCGATTGACGCGAGACCCTGCTGATGACCCAATCTTCTTTCGTCACCCATGAAGTCTTCAACCAGTCGCCGCCATTCGAGGAGGTCGATCTCTATGCGCTGGACCGGCCGCTGTTGGGGGCGGTCGCAGCCTTCGGCGGTGGCGCCGCGGCGGAGGAATTGTCCGAATTCGGCTCGCTCTGGGGCTCGGCGGAGATGGCCGAGCGGGGCCGCGTCGCCAACGCGAACCTGCCGAAGCTGCACGCCTTCGATGCGCGCGGCAACCGGCGTGACGAGATCGAGTATCATCCCGTCTATCACGAATTGATGGCGCAATCGGCCGAGGCCGGTATCCACAACTCGACCTGGGACGCGCAGGGCAAGGCCGTCGGCGGTGCGGCGGAGGTGATCCGCGCGGCGAAATTCTACATGGCGGCGCAGATCGAGACCGGACATCTGTGCCCGATCACCATGACGCGCGCATCGGTCGCAGCGCTTGCCGCCGAGCCGGGCCTGCTGGCCAAGACGATCCCCGTGATCGGCACCCGCAAATACGACCCGTCGTTCTCGCCCTGGTGGAACAAGGGCGGCATGACGCTCGGCATGGGCATGACCGAGAAGCAGGGCGGCACCGACGTGCGCTCCAATACGACGCGCGCGACGCGCGAAGCCGATGCCTACCGGATCACCGGCCACAAATGGTTCATGTCGGCGCCGATGTCCGACGCGTTCCTGGTGCTGGCCCAGGCCGAGGGCGGATTGACCTGCTTCTTCATGCCCCGCTTCCTGCCGGACGGATCGGTCAACGCGATCCACTTCCAGCGCCTGAAGGACAAGCTCGGCAACCGTTCCAATGCCTCCTCCGAGGTGGAATTCCTGCGCGCCTATGCGGTGCGCGTCGGCGAGGAGGGCAAGGGCGTCCGAACCATCCTCCAGATGGTGCAACTCACCCGGCAGGACTGCGCCATTGCTTCAGCCGGATTGATGCGCTCGGGGCTGGTCCATGCCCTGCACCATTCCCGTCACCGCCGCGTGTTCGAGAAGCGGCTCGCCGACCAGCCGCTGACGCAGGCGGTGCTGGCGGACATGGCGTTGCAGGTGGAGGGATCGGTCGCCGTCGTGATGCGGCTCTGCCGCGCCTTCGACCGCGCCGGCAACGACCTGAGCGAGGCCGCTTACATGCGCCTGCTCACGCCTGCGGTCAAATACTGGGTGTGCAAGAGCGCGCCGGCATTCCTGTACGAGGCGATGGAGTGTCTCGGCGGCAACGGCTATGTCGAGGAAGGCATTCTGGCGCGGCACTACCGCGAGGCGCCGGTGAACGCGATCTGGGAAGGATCGGGCAATGTCATGTGCCTCGACGTGCTGCGCGCGCTGGCGCGCGAGCCCGAGGTCTCGGCCTCCGTGCTGCAGGCGCTCTCCTCCGAATGCAAGGGCCTGCCCGGGACAGCCGAGGCGCTGGAGCTGATCGGCGCGGCGATCCGCCGCAAGGACAGCGAGCACGTGGCGCGGCTCGCGGTCGAGACGCTGGCGCTGCTGGCTGCGACCGCCGCCTTGAACAAGGTTTCGCCGCAGCAGGCGGAGCTGTTCGCGCTGACGCGCCTTGCCACCGGCCACACCGGCCTGTATGGCGCGGTCGACCTTTCCGATGAAGACATCCGCGTCCTGCTGACGCGGGCGCTGCCCTGAAAGCCTTGACATCGAATGGATTCGCTCAATCCAGAAAGCCCGCCGGTGAGCATCACGCCGGCGCAGCACCAGCCCCGGATTCTCGGCTTCTGGTGGACCACGCTGTGGGGCGTCGTGCTGTTCGCGGCGATGTTCGTCGGCCAGATCGCGGTCGTGGTATTCTTCGTGCTGGCGCGAGGCGACGGCCTCGATCTCGGCGAGGCGATCAGGGTGGTGGCCGGCAGCGGGCTTGCGATCGCGCTGTCGGTGATCTGCGGGCTGCCGACGACGCTCGTCGCGCTCTGGCTCGCGATCCGCATGACCCGGACGCCTTTCGCCGACTATCTGGCGCTGCGCTGGCCGTCGTGGAAGGATTTCTTGATCGGCGCCGGCGGCCTGATCGTCCTCGTCATGGGGTGGGACCTGATGTCGCGCGCGCTCGGGCGCGAGACGGCGCCGGACTTCATGAACGACGTGCTCAATTCGGCGCGCCGCGACGGTTCGGTCTGGATGCTGGTTCCGGCAATCGGCCTCGCCGCGCCGCTGTCGGAGGAATTGATGGCGCGCGGCTTCCTCTACCGCGGCTGGTCCGAGACGTTTCTCGGGGTTCCCGGTGCCATCGTGCTGTCGTCGATGGTGTGGACCGGCCTGCACCTGCAATATGACTGGTATTTCTTCGGCGAGGTGTTCTGCCTCGGCCTCTGGTTCGGCTATCTGCGCTATCGCAGCCGGTCGCTCTGGCTCACCATCGTGCTGCACGGCCTCAACAATCTCGGCGCGCTGGTCGAGACCCTGGTCATCGCAGGCCAGTCGCAATCATGAGGTCACGAGCGCGATCGCGACCGGCATCGTGATCGCGGCCAGGATGGTCTGCAGCGTGATGATCTGGGCGAGCAGCGGCGCGTCGCCGCCCATCTGGCGCGCCAGCACATAGGCGCTGGGCGAGGTCGGCACGGCCGCACACACGGCGACGATCACGAGGTCGTTGCCGGAGACGCCGAACCACAGCGCGAGCGCAATCGCGACCATCGGCATCACCACCAGCTTGAGGAGGACGCCGGTCGCGGCGGCAAGGCTTGGCCGGAGCAGGCCTTCCAGATGCAGGCCGGCGCCGGTGACAAGCAGGCCGATCGCCAGCGATGAGCCGCCCAGCGCGTCGGCGACATCATGCCAGATCCTCGGCAGGGGCAGGTGGACGACGTTGATGAAGAGCCCGACCGCACAGGCCCAGATCAGCGGATTCCTGATCACGGTCATCGCGATCGCGCGCGCCGACTGCTTCTCGGGCGAGGCATAATGGGCGAGCACGGCGACGCTGAGCACGTTGACCAGCGGGATGATCGCGACCATGGCCACCGACGCCAGCGCGAGTCCCGCTGCGCCGAAGAGATTGCGCGAGACGGACAGAGCGACATAGGTCTGCCAGCGGGTGGCGCCCTGGAAAATCGAGGTGAAGGCGGGGCCGTCGACGTCGCGATGCGACAGCAGCGGCCTGAGCGACAGGCAGAGCAGGGACGCCGCCAAGGCCGAGAGCATCAGCGCGCCGCCGACGCCGGCGACCGGCACCTTGTCGAGATCGGCCTTGACCAGGGTCTGGATCAACAGCATCGGGAACAGCACGTAATAGGTCAGCCGCTCCAGCCCGTGCCATTGCGTATCCAGCCGCATCAGGCTGCGCTTCAGGACGATGCCGAGCACGATCAGGAGGAACACCGGCAGCAATGCCGCGACGACAACCGCCATCTAGCCGGTCTCGAGCTTCGCGAGGCGGTCGAGTGCGCCCTGCAGGATGAAGATCGCGGCGTGCTCGTCGATCACCTCGGCGCGGCGGGCGCGGCTGACGTCATTGGCGATCAATTCGCGCTCGACGGCGGCGGTGGACAGCCGCTCGTCCCACAATGCGATCGGAAGCTCGGTGAGCCTTGACAGGTTGCGCGCGAAGGCGCGGGTCGATTGCGCGCGGGGTCCCTCGCTGCCGTCCATGTTGATGGGCAGCCCGAGCACGAAGCCGGCCGCCCTGCGCTCGCCGGCGATCGCGAGCAGACGCGCCGCGTCGGCCTGGAACGCCTTGCGCCTGACGGTCTCGACCCCCGTGGCAAGCCTTCGGTCCGGATCGGAGGCGGCGACACCGATGGTCTTGGTGCCGAGATCGAGCCCGATCAGCGCGCCGCGCTCACCCCAGTGCAAGGCGGCATCGGTGAGGGGGAGGATGGGGGCGGGCATGGACGTCGCATATCATGCGCGTCGGCCGCCGCGCAAAGCCGCTGTTCTTGGTTACAGACGAAACCGTTCTCAAATGACGGCCTATGCGCCGCCGGCCGTCGGGATTAGTCTCGCCGCACCCTTTCCAGAACCAGGCGAAGACGACCATGTGGCCGGACCATCGACTCCTCAACCTGATCAAGACCGAGTTTCCGATCCTGCTGGCGCCGATGGCGGGCGCGATCGGCGCCGAGATCGCGATCGCGGTGGCCGAGGGCGGCGGGCTTTCTTCGGTGCCCTGCGCGCTGCTGACGGTCGAGCGGGCGCGCGAGCAGGTCAACATTGTCCGCCAGCGCGTCAAGGCACCCATCAATCTGAACTTCTTCTGCCACACACCTCTCGCGGTCGATCCCGCGAGCGAGGTGCGCTGGAAGGCGCGGCTGGCCGCCTATTATGTCGAGCACGGCATCGATCCGGAGGCGCCGATCAATGCCGCCAACCGCGCCCCGTTCGATGCGGCGATGTGCGCGCTGGTCGAGGAACTGAGGCCGGAGATCGTGAGCTTCCATTTCGGCCTGCCGGAGCAGGCCTTGCTCGATCGCGTCAAGGCGCGGGTTCGCTGGTGATGGGATCGGCGACCATCGTGAAGGAGGCGATCTGGCTGGAGGAACACGGCGCCGACATCATCATCGCGCAGGGTGCCGAGGCCGGCGGCCACCGCGGCATGTTCCTGACCGAAAATATTGCCGAGCAGCCCGGTACCTTCGCGCTGGTGCCGCAGGTGGTCGACGCCGTGAAGGTGCCCGTGGTGGCGGCGGGCGGCATCGCCGATGGGCGCGGCATCGCCGCGGCCTTCGCGCTCGGCGCCTCAGGCGTGCAGATCGGCAGCGCCTATCTGCGCTGCCCGGAATCGACGCTGAGCGGGCCTCAGCGCGCGGCGCTCGCGCAGGCGCATGACGATTCCACCGTGGTCACCAATGTCATGACCGGACGGCCGGCGCGCGGGGTCAAGAACCGCGTGATGGCCGAGGTCGGCCCGATCTCGGAGCACGCGCCGGCCTTTCCGCATGCCGCCACCGCGCTGGC
Organism: Bradyrhizobium sp.; assembly: GCF_019242285.1. Lineage (GTDB taxonomy): Bacteria > Pseudomonadota > Alphaproteobacteria > Rhizobiales > Xanthobacteraceae > Bradyrhizobium. The sequence goes on along the minus strand of NZ_JAFAVV010000052.1, from coordinate 1,470 downwards.
CCCGCTGAAGGCGGCTGCCGAAAAACACGGCAAGGTCGATTTCACCACGCTTTGGGCGGGGCAGGCGGTGCGAATGGGGCGCGAGATGCCGGCCGCCGAGTTGACCCGGGCGCTCGCAGGCGCCGCGCTGGCGCGCATGAGCCATTTGGCGGGCTAGGTAGGTCTCTCTTCGCCTTTCCCCGCTTGCGACAGGGCAATCGCGTATGACGGCGATCGTCGGGGCCTCATGGTTCGAGACGCGCGGCTTTGCAGCGCCCTCACCATGGGGTTCTGAGATCTCGCCGCATAAAAACACCCTCATCCTGAGGAGCCCGCCGCAGGCGGGCGTCTCGAAGGATGGCCCTGCGGAAAAGACTGCCTTTCCATAGGCCATTGCCCTGCCGCTTGCGGGAATAGGTCGGATCGCGTCAGCGATCCGGGTGAGGGGCCGGTTGCGGCGCGAAAGCCGGCTCTGCTATACCGCGGGCTGAATTCACCAGCCTGAGGCCCTATATAATGTCGGTCGATGCCGCCACCGTCCGCCGTATCGCGCATCTGGCGCGGATCGCGGTCACCGAGGCCGAGGTTCCGCATCTGCAGGGCGAGCTCAATGCGATCCTGTCGTTCGTGGAGCAATTGGCGGAGGTGAATGTCGACGGCGTCGAGCCGATGACCTCGGTGATGCCGATGGAGATGAAGAAGCGGAAGGACGTGGTCGACGACGGCGAGATCGCCGACGATGTGGTTACCAACGCGCCCGCCACCGAGAACCATTTCTTCCTGGTGCCGAAAGTCGTCGAATAGCCCTGTGACCAAGCGGGAAAGTCCCAAGCGAGAAGTCCAATGTGTCTGCTCTGCGACGACGAAAAGGCCTATCAGGCCTATATGAACTATCTCGACGCGATGGCGCGGCAGGGCAAGAACGCCGATCCCGAGCAGGCCGTCAATGCCGTGCTCGACCAGCTTGAGGCTGAAGATCAGGCCCGCGCCACGCAGGACGACCCGGCCGACGACAAGACGCTGTCTCCCTTCTTCTGCAGCCCGATCAACAAATGACCGACTTCACCGCGTTGACGCTCGCCGAGGCCCGCGAGGGCCTGGCGAAGAAATCCTTCACGTCGCTGGAGCTGACGGACGCCCATCTGGAGGCGATCGAGGCCGCGCGCTCGCTCAATGCTTTCGTGCTGGAGACCCCGGAGCGGGCGCGCGCGATGGCGCGCGAGGCCGACGCGAAGCTCGCCAAGGGCGAGGGCGGCCCGCTAGCCGGGATTCCTCTTGGAATAAAAGACTTGTTCGCGACCAAGGGCGTGCGCACCACGGCGTGCTCGAAGATTCTCGGCAATTTCGTGCCGACCTACGAATCCACCGTCACCTCGCAGCTCTGGCGCGACGGCGCCGTGATGCTCGGCAAGCTCAACAACGACGAATTCGCGATGGGCTCGTCGAACGAGACGTCCTGCTTCGGGCCGGTCGCCAACCCCTGGCGCCGGC